>JALWSN010000390.1:0-3137 GCA_027080245.1 Ignavibacteriales bacterium
GCCATTATTTCTGTCTTTTACAATTTCCTTTACGGAGCATGCCCGGTTAAATACGGATTCCCTTTTTATTTTTTAATTGTACTACCATCGGAAATTTTAGGCTGGACATTGGGTAGATTTTCAGCTTCAATTGCCAGAAATTTTATTGCAAATTTAATTGGTTTATTCTTTATTGTGCTTTTTTTATCGGTAAGTTTTTTTGAATTTTATTTCTACCCTCAAGTTTACTTGTTTAACCAAACGTTTTTGTTTTTTCCCGGCACGGCTTACGATTATTTAATTGAAATAAATTCAAGCTGGATTCTATTCAGATTTTTTACTTTGCTTTTTGCGTTAATTGTTTACGTCTTTTCCAAATTAAACGAGAATTCCAAATTACCAAAGCGTATCTCAAGGTTTTTTCAATTCTTGATTTTTTACCTCATTTTTCTTTTTCTTAAACCTTACCTTGGCTTTGCCACAAATCTTTCAAAAATAAAATTAACTTTGAGAGACAAAACCGAAACGAAGAACCTTACAATATTTACGTCGGATTCTTTGACTTCGAGCCAAAAAGAAATTTTAAAACTTAACGGAGAATTTTATTTTAATACATTAACTAATTATTTACGCGTAAATCCCAAAGAAAAAATTAAAATATTTGTTTTTACAAACGAAGAGGAAAAAAGCAAAATTTTCGGAGCAAAGAACGCCGACCTAACAAAACCCTGGCTTAATGAAATATTTTTAAGTTTGGATTCCTACCAATCCACTTTGAAACACGAACTTGTGCATGTTCTTGCAGGCTCTTTCAGCGGTAATATTTTCAAAGTGGCAAAAAATTTAAATCCCGCCCTTATTGAAGGATTTGCCGTAGCATGCTCCGATAATTTCGACGGATATTCAATCTATTACCCTGCTAAATTACTAAGGAAAACGCGGAAAAACATTACTCCAATAAAAATCTTTAATGGCTTTAAATATTTTAACTTAAATTCTGGTATTGCGTACACTTACGCGGGTTCTTTTATTAAATTTCTAATAGATTATTACGGTTTGAATAAAGTAAAAAAGCTTTACAAAACCGGAAATTTTAAATTAAGTTTTGATGCGGATTCCCTAACCCTGCAAAAAAGATTTTTTACTTTTCTTGACTCAATTAAGATGCGGGTTAATCCCAATAAGTCAGTTTATTATTTTGGCGCTGCTCCGTTAATTAACAAATATTGTGTTCGTAACATTGCTCTAATGCGGGAGCAAGCCAGAAAGTTAATTTCTCAAAAAAAGTTCAGGAAAGCATTGGAAATAAATTTACAAATTTTCGAAAAACTTAACGATCCTGCTTCGTTAGTGGAAATCGCAAAGCTTCATCTTAAATTAAAAGAACCCCTTAAAAACGCGGCCCTTCTACAAAGTTTTTCAACAAAATACAAAAATAGTTCCCTCTACCCTACTCTCCGCATTTTACTCGCCGAGTCTTACTACAAATCTTCACAATTTAATTTGGCAATTAAAGAATCAAACCAAATATTAAAAGCCGATTACCATCCCTTCTTTAATCTACAAGCCGCCTCTATTATTGCTCTGAGTAAAATGAAAATTTTAACTGACACTCTTGACGCCAAGGGAAAGATTAAATTATTTCAAAAAATAACTTTTGGCGGACATCCTGAATTTGTTTTTGCGTTAATTCCCTTGCTCGAAAACAATTCCGGGCAATTAAAGAATTTACTTAATAAATTTGCAGGTTCGAATTTTTCGTTTAATTCCGGTTCGGATTATTTTTACTTAAAACTGGCCGAATTTTGCGAAAATCGTTTTTATTTAAAATTGGCAAAGCGTTTTATTGTAAGAAGTTTGGAATTTAACGCAAACAAACTCAGGTTGCCAATTTTAAGAGAAGAATTAAAGAAAATTAATTTCATGCTTGCTGCGGGAAATAAATGAACAAAAACAACGTTGAAATAGAAAAAGAAAGAATTGAGAAAAAAATTGCTTCCCGAATCAAACGTCTTAAAGTAGTAAAAGAATTAAGCAAATTTGCCGACGAAAAGAAAACCAAAGTGTTCATTGTTGGCGGATTTGTGCGAGACATTATTTTGGATCGCAAAAAAAATGAAATTGATTTTTTAATTATTGGCAGGAATATTGAATTTGCGCGCGAGTTTGCCGAAAGACTTGGTGCAAACAAAGTTTCAATTTTCAAACATTTCGGCACGGCACATTTCAAATTTTCCCGTTACGAGCTTGAATTCGTTAGCGCCCGTAAAGAATCCTACAATAAGAACAGTCGGAAACCCATAGTTGAGGTAGGCACTTTCGAGGAAGACATTTCCCGCCGCGATTTTACAATCAACACTCTTGCAGTTGAAATAAATTCCGAAGACTTCGGCAGGTTAATTGATTTTTACAACGGACTGGAGGACATTCAAAAAAGACTAATCAGAACGCCGCTAAGCCCGCTAAAAACATTCGACGACGACCCGTTAAGAATAATGCGGGCATTCCGCTTTGCAGCCCAGTTGAATTTTGAAGTGGACGAATTAATTAAAACAGCGGCGCGGGAAATGCGTCACAGGCTGAAAATAGTTTCTCAGGAAAGAATCACGGCAGAATTGTTGAAGATTTTGGAATCGCCAAAGCCTTCAATCGGATTAAAATTGTTGTACGAAACAAAAGTTCTCGAAGTGATTTTCCCGGAACTGGCAAACCTTGGCGGCGTTGAACAGAGGAAGGATTACCACCACAAGGACGTGTTTTACCACACTTGCGAGGTAGTGGACAATGTTGCAAAGAAAACGGAGGATATTTGGCTTAGAATCGCGGCGCTATTGCACGACATTGCAAAGCCGCAAACAAAAAGATTTGTAGAAGGAATCGGTTGGACTTTTCACGGACACGAGGAAATCGGCGCGCGAATGGTTAAAAGAATTTTCAGGAAATTGAAACTGCCGCTAAACAGAGCGCCTTACGTGGAAAATCTGGTTAGGCTGCACCTGCGCCCTATTGCGCTTGCTTCCGAAGAAGTTACCGATTCCGCCGTAAGACGTTTGATTGTTGCCGCCGGAGACTCACTCGAGGATTTGTTTACTCTTTGCAGGGCGGACATCACGAGTAAGAACGTAGCTAAAGTTTCGAAATATTTGAACAATTACGAC
>JALWSN010000390.1:3147-4383 GCA_027080245.1 Ignavibacteriales bacterium
TTACAAAAAAGATCCTCGAAGTTCAGAAGAAGGACGAGCTACGAAAATTCCAGAGCCCCGTTCGAGGCGACGAAATAATGAAAGTCTGCGACATTCCCCCTTCCAAAACAGTAGGATTAATTAAAAAAGAAATTGAGGAAGCAATTCTTGACGGCAAAATTCCCAACACTCACGAAGCCGCTTTTGATTATTTAATGAAAATTAAGGACAAGTATTTGAAAAATTAATTTTCTGTTACTATTAAAATTTCAAGGTACTTCTGTCCAAAATATTTCTTCGGGAAGACTTTTCTTTAATTTTTAAAAACTATCCTTGTTCTTTCACACTCCCTCCCCTTTAACATTGGTTAAAGTTTTGCATTATGTAAGCCCCTTAGGGGTTTGGGTTGGGGTGGGTTTAATATTGGAGAATTCGCTTTTGTCAAGAATGCATTATAATTCAATTTATTTTGGACAGATGTGTTTCAAGGAATAAAATCGGTAAATTACTTTACTACTATTCTTCGGTAACATCCAATGGAAGCCTTCCGTCGATGCGTTCGTCATTTGGTTCAACGTGAATCAATGCGTTTGCTATTCCTGAAATTTCCGTCATTAATTTGCTCTTAACTTTGTGAGCAATTACATGTCCTTTTCTAACGGAAATATTCCCATCGACGATGATGTCAAGATCAACAAAATAATCGAATCCCATTTTTCTAATTTTGCATTTGTCCAGTCCCACAACTCCTTCCACTGCCAGAGCGGTTGATTTCACGTGGTTTTCCAATTCGCCTTCGGGTGCCGAGTCCATTAACTCCGACAATGCGGGTTTAAGCAAATTAATCGAGTTGTAAAAAATCACTAATCCCGCAAACATCGCCGCCCAATCGTCAGCGTTTTCGTAACCCTTGCCGCCAATAAGAGCAATGGAAATTCCAATAAAAGCCGCACCGGAAGTCATCATGTCAGCCAAATGATGCTTGGCATCGGATTTAACTACAATACTTTGTATTTCGTCCCCGACTTTAATCACATATTTAAACAAAATAATTTTAGTGATTACAACAATTACCAGCACGTACAAAGTGTAAACTTCGGGAGCGCTTTTTTCGTTGAACAAATTGTAAACCGCTTCGGAAAAAATAAAGACGGAGGCAATCAATAGCGCAATCGAGACGAGTCCTGCGGCGATAGGTTCTGCTTTGCCGTGCCCGTAGGGATGTTTTTCGTCTGGCGGTTGAATTGCTATTCTCAA
>JALWSN010000391.1 GCA_027080245.1 Ignavibacteriales bacterium
ATTCGACGGAACTATTACCTCTCTCGACGTTGAGTTAAGCGAAAGAGTTTTAGGTAGTTCTTTTAGTCAGGGAACTCCGTTAATGACAATTGCCGATTTATCTAAAATGGAAGCTACGGTGGACGTTGACGAGAACGACGTTGTTTTGGTTGCTTTGGGGGACACTGCCTACATTTCAGCCGACGCTTTCCCCGACAGGAAATTCCTAGGTGTTGTAACGCAAATTGGAAACAGCGCCAAAACAACAGGCGCCGGCACTCAAGAGGAAGTAGTAAACTTTGAAGTGAAAATAAGATTGTTGCAATTGGACAAAAAAATCAGGCCCGGAATGTCCTGCGACGCTGAAATAAGAACCGAAACAAAGCACAACGTTATTTCAGTACCAATTCAAAGCGTAACGGCAAGAATGCCAAAGTTCAATAAGAAAGGAAAAATCGGAAGCAAACGAGGCGCGGGATTCAAAACGGCAGGTAAAAACATTAAGAAAAAATCGAGAGAGCCCCGGGAGGTTGTTTTTGTAGTTAAAAACGGAGTGGCTAAAATGCGCCCCGTTAAAACCGGGATTAGCGACGATTCTTACATTGAAATTACGAAGGGATTAAAAGTAGGCGAAACCGTAGTTAGCGGTCCTTTCAGAGCTATTTCAAAAGAGCTTGAGGACGGCGTAAGAGTAATAGTTCAAAACAAAAACAAAAAAATGAAATTCGGGAATAAGTAAAAGCGGAATTGAAATGAACATAATCACATTAAAAAATATTTCAAAAATTTACCAAGTCGGTTCGGAAGAAGTGCACGCTCTGCGGGACGTTTCTCTTACGATAGATAAAGGGGAGTATGTTGCAATAATGGGACCTTCGGGTTCGGGGAAATCGACTTTAATGAACGTTCTGGGATGTTTGGACACGCCCACGCACGGTATTTACACTTTTAAGGGCGCGAAGGTTAGCGAAATGAACGACAACGAGTTGGCTGAAATTCGCAATAAGGAAATTGGTTTTGTTTTTCAGACGTTTAATTTGTTACCGAGGTCGGACGCGCTCCACAACGTTGAATTGCCTTTAATTTACGCCGGCATTCCAAGCGCCGAAAGGAAAGAAAGAGCGCGCGAAGCTTTGGTGCGGGTTGGGCTGGAAACCCGCATTCACCATAAACCTAACGAGCTTTCCGGAGGGCAGCGCCAGCGCGTTGCAATTGCGCGAGCTTTGGTAACCGAGCCTTCGATTATTTTAGCCGACGAGCCGACTGGCAACCTCGACACTAAAACCGGCGAGGAAATAATGCTCTTGTTCAACGAAATTTACGAACAGGGCAATACTATTATTCTTGTTACTCACGAAGAATACATCGCCAAGCATGCCGAAAGAATTATTCGTTTGAGAGACGGCTTGATTGAAAAACACGAAACTGTTGAAAACAGGTACATCCCTAATTTGGAAAAAATCACTGCGAGCCACAATGAATAAATACAAACGGATTTTAATAGACGTAAAAGAAGGAATAATAATTTCCCTAAAAGCCATTGCCGCAAACAAGATGCGCGCAATTCTAACTACACTGGGCATTGTGATTGGCATCGTCGCCGTTACAACAATGTCCACTGCAATCGTCGGACTACGGCAGGCGTTCATTCAATCCATTTCCGCTATCGGAAACGACGTTCTTTACGTCGACAAATTCGAATGGTTCGGCGGTCACGATTGGCGGTTCTACAGAAATAGAAAAAACATCACCTACGCTCAATATTTAAAATTAAAGAAAATGTTAAAAGGCTACGACGCTATTGCACCAATTCAAAGAACGTTCGGTCGCACGGCAAAACATAAGGATTTAAGCACAACTACTTCGTTCATTTACGGAACAAACGAGCAATATTTGAAAATTGCACAAGTGGTTCCCGAAAGCGGACGCTTTATTAATGCGATGGACGTAATGTCCGGCCACAACGTTTGCGTAATTGGCAAAGACGTTGCAAAGGCTTTGTTCCCTCATCGGGATCCAATTAATCAAATCATTAAAATTAAAAATGTTCCGTTAAAAGTAATTGGCGTGCTGGAAAAACAAGGCAGCGGTTTTTTCGGAATGATCAGTTACGACGCCCAAGTGTTGCTTCCGCTAAAAACTTTTCAAAAAATGTTCGGCAGCAAACGCAGAGGAATACAAATTGCCGTTAAGGTTTCCGACGTTAACCAAATGGAAGACATGAAAGAAGAAATTACGGCAATAATGCGAATGATTAGAAAAGTGCCTCCCGGAAAGCCGGCGGATTTTGCCGTTAATCAGCAACAGGTTTTTAAGGATGTTTACGACAGGACGGTGGGAATAATAGCCATTGCGGGAATTGTAATTACGGCTTTGTCCTTGTTTGTGGGCGCTATTGGAATAATGAACATAATGTTTATTTCAGTTACGGAGCGGACGCGCGAGATTGGAATTCGTAAGGCAATTGGAGCCAAAACTTATTCTATTTTGCTTCAATTTTTAAGCGAAGCTTCGTTGATTTGTTTGATTGGCGGCATAATCGGATTAATCATTTCCTTTCCGCTAAGTTTGATTATTAACCAATTCCTGCCTACTTCGATGCCGTTGGAAGTTGTGTTGTTGGCTTTGTTGATTTCGGCTTTGGTGGGAATTGTCTCGGGCATTTCCCCTGCAATTAAAGCTTCTAAATTAAATCCGGTGGAGGCGTTGCGTTATGAATAAAGGATTGGAAAAAGCCGTATTTCAATTTGTTGAAAGCTCTAAAATGGCGTTAGATTCTTTGAAATCAAACAAACTTCGCTCGTCCCTAACTTTGCTTGGCATTGCAATCGGATTATTTTCAATAATTATTGTAATGACGGCAATTGGTGCGGTTCAAAACAGCGTGGAAGACGCCTTTAGCCAATTGGGAAAAAATAATTTTTATATTCAAAAATGGCCTGCCGTTAGAATGGGCGGACCGGGCAGTTGGCGAAAATATCGTAGACGCAAAGACATTACGATTAAGCAAGCAAAGAGATTGAAGGAGATGACGAAACTGCCGCTGGCTATTGGTGTAACTAAAAGTAGAGGCGGTAAAGTTGTGCGCTTTGGTTCAAATAAAACGAATCCCGACGTTACTCTTTCCGGTTACAATTACGACCAGTTGCTGGTAAACGATATTCAAATTACGGAAGGAAGAAATTTAACCAAACAGGATATTCAGATTGGTCGCCGCGTTTGTATTATTGGGCAGGACGTTAAAAATAAACTGTTTTCAAATATTGATCCAATAGGGCAAACAATTAAAGCGGACAAATTTGTGCTGCAAGTTGTAGGCGTGGTTAAAAAGCAAGGCGCAGTTTTTGGAAGTAGTCAGGATAATTTCGTAATTATTCCTTTGACCTTGTTTACAAAGGTTTACGGCAATAGGGGATCGGTTACAATTTCCGTGAAAGCCCCAAATTCCAAGTTGTTTCAAGCGACGATGGACGAAGTGATTGGCGCAATGAGAACAATTAGAAAGGTGCAGCCCGGAAAGGACAACGATTTTGAAATTGTTACTTACGATGAATTGATTTCACAATTTAATAGCTTAACGAAATATTTTAAGATTGGAGCAGGAGTGGTTGCCTTCATTGCGTTGATTGCGGCTGGAATTGGAATAATGAACATCATGCTGGTAAGCGTTACCGAGCGAACGAAGGAAATTGGAATTCGCAAAGCCATTGGCGCGCAGAAGACGATTATTCGCTCGCAGTTCATCATCGAAGCTACTGTGTTAAGCTGGGTTGGAGGGATGATTGGTATTGTTCTTGGCGTGTTTGGCGGGAATATTGTTGCGCTGTTTTTAAAAGCAAAAATTGTGCTCCCTATTGATTGGATTGTAATTGGATTTTTAGTTACAACTACCGTTGGAGTTTTGTTTGGATTTTACCCGGCAATGAAGGCTTCGAACCTTGACCCAATTGAAGCGTTAAGGTACGAGTAATAATTATTAGATTTTTATTTAAGCTGAGGTTTTAAATCGTTTAATTAAAATGGATATTGGATGACTTGCTAAGGTTAAAGTTAATGTTTGTGGTTCGAGGTTAAATTTTGAATTAGATGCCAACGCACTAATAATTATGAATGATAGATGGAAAAAGGTAAAGAGGTTAAAAGGTTCAGAGGTGCAGAGGTTCAAAGGAAACGATAAATTCCCGTTGGTTATAACTCGTTATTTAAGACTTTCCACCAACTCCACCCCGGCCCTCTTCTTGAGAAGAGGAGGAAGAACTTCAAGGGCGAGCTGAAATTTAAAAGCCCCCTTCTCTTCGCAAGAGAAGGGGGTTTGGGGGTAGAGTTCTTGGTTTTAATTCTACAAAGATGTCGTCCCGCTGGGACTCTGTCCCGTAAGGAGGCAACCTTTGTAGCTA
>JALWSN010000392.1 GCA_027080245.1 Ignavibacteriales bacterium
GAGTAATTACGGGCATTCTTGCGCAAATTAGCCCTGAAGCGGTGGCTGCTTTTGGCGTAGCTACGCGCTTGGAAGGATTTCTGTTAGTTATCTTAATGGCGCTTGGAATGTCGTTAGGACCGGTTATTGGACAAAATTGGGGCGCGCAAAAATACGAAAGAATCTTAATTGCCGCCAAGGCGAGTTTTAAATTTGCTTTTATTTGGGGATTGTTTATCTGGCTGTTAATGTTGATTGTTGGCAAACCCATTGCTTCGTTGTTCAATAATAATAGCGCTGTAATAAATTACGTTTCTTTGTATTTCCTAATAATTGCTTGGGGGTACGGCTTCAGGGGAATTTTAAGAATTTCCACGACGGTCTTGAGCATTATTAACAAACCCTTGGATTCGGCGGCAATGAATATTCTGCAAGCGGTAGTTTTGTTAATACCGTTAAGTTTTCTGGGCAATTCATTGTTTGGAATTAAAGGCGTGTTTGCAGCTTTAGTAATTTCTTACGCGCTGTCAGGCAATTTTGCTTATTGGTGGATGAAGAAAATAGTGAATAGTAAAATTAAATCAAAAAAGGAGGCTTAAAAAGCCCCCTAAAAATTAAAGCAATTCGTCAATCTTTTCAATGGGCCTTGCCAACACTGCTTTGTCGCCTTTCTCAACAATCGGGCGTTCGATTAAATCGGGATTGTTTACCATAAATTCAATTAGTTGAGCTTGAGTGTATTTGTTGTTTTTCAAATCAAGTTTTTTGTAAGCTTTTTCTCTTTTGCGTAAGATATCCTCCGCTTTTAAGCCCATTTTCTTTAACAGAGTTTTTAGTTTATTCTTGCTGAATTTTTTCTCGTAATAATTGACTTTCTCGAACTCAATCCCTTTTTCAGTCAAATATTTCAGAGCTTTGCGACTTGTGGTGCAAGTGGGCTTTTGGTAGACTATTATTTTCTCCATTGTTCCTCCTTTTGATTTTATTGGTTTGTTAGAATTTTCTATTTTTAACATAATTTCTTTAATCTTTACTTTTCCCATTTGATTTCTGGGTAAAGTTTTCATAAAAAATATTTTTTTAGGAATTTTAAACCCACTAATTCTTTTCTTTAGTTCCCTTTTAATTAATTGTGAGTCTCTTTTTTGGGTAACGAGTGCGCAGGCAACCATCGTTCCCCAATAGCTGTCCTTTAAGGGGAATACGAATGCATCTTTAATAAAGTTCAATGATAATAGGGCGTTTTCAACTTCGCGCGGATTGATGTTTTCACCCCCGGAAATTATTATTCCGTCTTTTCTTCCAAGCACGTAAAGCAATCCGTCCCTTTTAATTTCGCCCGCGTCAGTGGAATAGAATTCTTCAGACTTAAAAAATTTTTTGGTTTCTTTTGGTAAATTAAAATATCCGTTTGCTACTGTTGGAGAGTTAATTATTATTCGTCCCTTGTTAATTTTAATCTTCACTGGTGGTATCGGTTTGCCGCTTGCATCAGGATTAAAATTGTTGTCGGTGGACTTAATTGCCGCTATGAAGGAAGTAGTTTCCGTTGAACCGTAGACTTTAATAATTCGGAGTTCTTTTGCTAATGCTGATTTAATTAAATCGCTTGAAGCGGCGCTTCCCCCTAATAATATTCCCTTTAAGAACTTACGAGCGCTCAAGCCCTTGTCAATTAAGGCTTTTAGCTGCGTTGGGACCAAAGAAAGATAATTTGGATTGTATTTGTTAATGACAGCGAGAAGATCTGTAGTTTTATTTAATTGAGTTAGTATTAGAACATTGTTGAGTAACAAGCTTCTTGTGATAATAGCAAATCCTCCGATGTGAAAGAGAGGTAAACTTGCCAGCCAGCTATCTTTCGACGAAACTCCAATAGCGCGTTTTGTTAAAATAGCGTTGTAATAAAGATTGCGAAAAGAAATTACTACGCCTTTTGGTTTGGAGGTTGTGCCGGAAGTAAAAATTATTACCGCGGCATTTTTCAGCAATGAATTGTTGAATTTTAAATTTTCGCCAAAAGTAGTGGCGGAAAGGTTTTTAATTATTGTGCTATTATTTTTAAACAAAATTAAAACTTTAGACCCTGTTAATTTAATTGCGCTTTTTCGCTCGATTAGGGACCATTTGTCGTTTAGTAAAACAGGAACTAGTCGCATTTTCCAGAGAGCGAAAATTGTTGCGACAAACAGAGAGCTGTGTGTGGGTAATACCGCCACTCTGTCCCGTGGCGCAAAGTCGTAGATTTTCAATTTGGAGAGTATTTTTTCAACCAATAAATTCAGCTCGAAATAAGTTAGGCATTGCTTTTCGCTAATAATAGCAGTTTTGTCAGGGGAATACTTAACTCTGTATTCTAACCAATCGGAATTTAAAGGTATTTTAAGCATTGGATACGGCGAAATTTTTTTGGAGGTGAAAATAATTATTCAAAGTAAAATAAATATTCCCTTGTTGAAATTTAAATGGGAAAAACTCCGTGTTATTTTTACCGAGTGAAAAAGGAAGCCCGTGATATTCGTTATTGTTAAGAACCGACGAGATGAGCAATAAGTAACTAAATCCTATTGGTCCCTCAAAGGCGGAAGAAAGGATTAATCTCTTGTTCCCTGATTTAATTTTTTTGTTAAGGTTAAGCGTTTCAAACAAACCTCCTAAAATCATTGGCTTTACTACAAAATATTGAACCCTGCTTTCCAAAAGCTTTTGAATATTACTCAAATCGTAAATCGATTCATCGGCTGCAATTGGAATGGGCGATTCCTCAGCCAATGCAATTATCTCGTCAATATTGCTAACGGGCTGTTCCACGTATTCAATAGGCAGCCCTGCAAAAGCTTTTAATCTTTTGGTTGCTTCCTGCAAACTCCATTTCCCGTTAACGTCAAGCCGGAGTAAAACTTCTTTCTGTTCGCAAATTTTATTTAATTGCTTAATTAGATTAACATCTTGAGTAAAATTATCCAAACCAATTTTAATTTTTACTCTCTTAATTCCTTGATTAACTAACGAATAAAACAGTTTGAAAAAATCCTCTTTAAGCGTTGTTGGAATCAAAGCGGAAGTTTTTATTGTTCCGTTTATTTCAGAAGGTAAAAATTCAACCGTTGTTTTATTGTCAAGTAACGCTGAAACGAGAATTTGTTCAATTGCAAATTTTAATGAAGGAAGTTTTTCAAAGTGATTAAGTAAACTTACAATATTTTCTTTTGTCGGGGTTTGAACCTCCAATTTATTGAAGGAAGACCCCAACGCAATTTTAATATCATTAACAGATTCCTTGCTAAAAAATTCAAGCGGCGAAGCTTCTCCCCAATAAACTCCTTTGTCGGTGAATCCTTTTAATAAAACTCTTCTCCTGTTAAGATAAACTGTTCTGGAATTTTTAATTGAAGTGGGTAAACGTTCGGATAGAGTAAAATATTTTAATTCTTCAATAATCATAGGATTATTCCGGCGGCAAAAAGGACGCCGTAAATACCTGACAATTTAGCCGTAAGCTCCAAGGTTTTGTTTAAAGCCTTTCCGTTAAGGGAGTAAATCATTCTTACCAATTTAATCCCTAACGGTAAACTTAAAAGTGGAAGGAAAACAAAAAAATCGTGTTTGTAAAAAAAATAAACCAGGAAAGGAATCAGGTAAGAGACGATCATAAAAATCAAATATTGAATCCTTGAGAAATTTTTGCCAAACATAACCGCCAGCGTTCTTTTGCCGGCCAATTTGTCTTCCTCAATGTCCCTGTAATTGTTAACTATTAAGATGTTTGTAATTAAAGCCCCAACGGGAATCGCGCTCAAAACGGAAAGGGATGAAATACGCAAGGTTTGAACGTAATAAGATCCAACCGTTCCAATCAATCCGAAAAAAATGAAAACAAAAATGTCCCCAAGTCCGTTGTAGGCAAGGGGATAAGGACCTGCGGTGTAAATAATGCCCGCGATTATTGACAAAACTCCAATTGCTAAAATCAACCAACCGCCAAGATGAACAAGATAAAGTCCCAGTAGAAAAGTAACGGCATAGTTAATTACTATTCCCGCCTTCATTTCCTTAGTAGTTAATAGTCCGGCCGCTAATGCTCTTGTGGGACCTTCCCTATCCGCTTTGTCGGCGCCGGAGAGATAATCATACAAGTCGTTGACAAAGTTTGTGCCAGCCTGAATTAAAATTGAACAAATTAGCGCAACTAAAGCGGCTAATAAATTCAAGGCTCCGTCGGCATAAGCTAACGCGGAGCCAATAATAACAGGCACAAACGCGGCTAACAAAGTTTTGGGTCTACTTGCTAAAACCCAGCTTTGGAATTTACTAATTTCTTTTACCGACGATTCAATCATTTAAGGAACCCTTGGAAATTTTGAGAAGTCAGGTTT
>JALWSN010000393.1 GCA_027080245.1 Ignavibacteriales bacterium
GGTAAAACCACTACTACCGAGCGAATTTTGTACTACACGGGCAAGGTTCACAGGATAGGAGAGGTGCACGACGGCGCCGCTACGATGGATTGGATGGAGCAGGAAAAAGAACGCGGCATTACGATTACAAGCGCCGCAACTACTTGTTTTTGGAAAGATCATCAAATTAATATTATCGACACTCCCGGACACGTTGATTTTACTGTTGAGGTTGAAAGAGCTTTAAGAGTACTCGACGGCGCAATCGCCTTATTTTGCGGCGTTGGCGGCGTTGAACCTCAGTCCGAAACGGTCTGGCGTCAGGCGGACAAATACGGCGTGCCAAGAATTGCGTTCGTTAACAAAATGGACAGAGTAGGTGCCGATTTTTACAATGTTTTGGACATGATGAAAGATCGCCTGCACGCAAACGTTGTTCCGATTACTTTGCCCATTGGCTCGGGGGATTTGTTCTCCGGCGTGATTGATTTGATTGAAATGAAAGCCCGGATGTACCACGAAGAGACCTTGGGCGCTACTTACGAGGATATGGAAATCCCCTCCGACTTGTTGCCGATTACGGAAAAATACAGAACGTTATTGCTGGAAGCCGTTTCGGATGTTGACGATTCCCTGCTGGAGAAATATCTTGAAGGGGAAACGATTTCGGAAGAAGAAATTAAAAACGCTCTTAAAGTTGCCACTCAAAAATTGCAGATTGTTCCTGTTATTTGCGGTTCTTCTTTTAAAAATAAAGGCGTTCAAAAATTGTTAGACGCCGTAATCGACTTTCTGCCGTCGCCCCTGGATGTTGGTGCAATTAAAGGGCACAGCGCAAGGACGGAAAAACCAATGGAAAGAAAGCTTAGCGAAAATGAAAAGTTTACGGCGCTGGCTTTCAAAATTATGTCCGATCCTTACGTGGGCAAGCTTACTTACATTCGTGTTTACAGCGGAAAGCTTAAAGCCGGCTCGTACGTTTTCAATTCCGTCTCCGAAAAGAAAGAAAGAATTGGCAGAATACTTTTAATGCACGCAAATCACCGCGAGGATATGAACGAGATTCGCGCGGGAGACATCGCCGCTATTGTTGGGTTAAAGCACACCAAAACGGGAGACACCCTTTGCGACGAACACGACCCGATTGTTCTTGAAAGAATGGCTTTCCCTGAGCCGGTAATTCAGATTGCAATCGAGCCGAAAACGAAAGCCGACCAGGACAAACTTTCCGACGCGTTGGTTAAGCTTTCCGACGAAGACCCGACGTTTAAGGTAAGAGTGGACGAGGAAACCGGTCAGACATTAATTAGCGGAATGGGCGAGCTTCACCTTGAAATTTTGGTCGACAGAATGAAAAGGGAGTTCAAGGTAGAGGCAAATATCGGAAAGCCGCAAGTGGCTTACAGGGAAACAATTACCGAGACGGTTCAATCCGAAGGGAAGTTTGTTAAACAAAGCGGCGGTCGAGGTAAATACGGTCACGTTTGGCTTGAACTTTCGCCCAACGAGCCGGGCAAAGGCTACGAATTTGAAAACGCCATTGTTGGCGGCGTTATTCCTAAGGAGTACATTCCTTCGGTTTCCAAAGGAATTCAGGACGCGATGAAAAACGGCGTTTTGGCGGGCTACCCGGTTGTGGACGTTAAAGTTAAACTTTTTGACGGTTCTTACCACGAAGTGGATTCGGACGACGTTTCCTTCCGAGTGGCGGGTTCGATTGCGTTCAGGGAAGGAGCTTTGAAAGCTAAGCCCGTTTTGTTAGAGCCAATTATGGACGTTGAAGTAATTACGCCCGAAGAATATTTAGGCGACGTAATGGGCGATTTGAATTCAAGGCGCGGCAAAATAGAAGGATTTACGGCGCGGAAGGACGCGCAAATAATAAGAGCAAAAGCGCCTCTGTCGGAAATGTTCGGCTACGCCACAAGGCTGCGCTCGATGACGCAAGGGCGAGCTATTTACACAATGCAGTTTTCCCATTATCAAGCGGCGCCGCAAGCGGTTTCCGACGAGATTCTGGAAAAAACAAATAAGAAAAGAACAGTAGAAACTTTTTAATAATTAATTAAGAAAAATAACAAGGAGTATTCGATGGCAAAAGAAAAATTTGACAGGAGTAAACCTCACGTCAATATAGGAACTATTGGACACGTGGATCACGGTAAGACCACTCTTACCGCTGCAATTACAATGACTTTAGCAAAAAAAGGTCTTTCGGAAGTAAGAACTTTCGATAGTATTGACAATGCTCCCGAAGAAAGAGAACGTGGAATTACGATTGCTACCGCTCACGTTGAATACTCAACCGAAAAAAGACACTACGCGCACGTGGACTGCCCCGGTCACGCCGACTATGTTAAGAACATGATTACCGGCGCGGCTCAGATGGACGGCGCAATTTTGGTTGTAGCGGCAACTGATGGTCCAATGCCTCAAACAAGAGAACACATTTTGTTGGCTCGTCAGGTTGGCGTTCCGAGAATTGTTGTATTTTTGAATAAAGTTGATATGGTTGACGACGAGGAGTTGTTAGAATTAGTTGAAATGGAATTAAGAGAATTGTTGAACGAGTACGAATTCCCGGGAGACGAAATTCCGATTATTCGCGGTTCGGCTTTAGAAGCTTTGGAAGCCGCTTCCGACCCGAACGTTGGAGTTGACGACCCGAGGTTAAAATGCATTTTCGAGTTAATGGACGCCGTTGACGAATACGTTCCATTGCCCGAAAGAGATGTGGACAAGCCTTTCTTAATGCCGGTTGAAGACGTATTCTCGATTACAGGTCGCGGTACCGTTGCAACCGGAAGAGTTGAAAGAGGCGAAATCAAATTGAACGACGAAGTTGAAATCGTTGGTTTGGGAATGCACAAAAAGACCGTTGTAACGGGTATTGAAATGTTCCGTAAGGTTCTTGATTCGGCGATTGCAGGCGACAACGCAGGATTGCTTTTGAGAGGTATCGATAAGAAAGAAATCGAAAGAGGAATGGTTATCGCCAAACCAGGTTCAATTACGCCTCACAAAAAGTTCGAAGGCGAAGTTTACATCTTGTCGAAAGACGAAGGCGGTCGTCACACGCCGTTTTTTAACGGTTACAGACCGCAGTTTTATTTTAGAACAACCGACGTAACCGGCGTTGCAATGCTGCCCGAAGGAACGGAAATGGTTATGCCCGGAGATAATGTTAAGCTTACCGTTGAGTTGATTAGCGAAATCGCTATGGAAGAAGGATTGCGCTTTGCTATTCGCGAAGGCGGCAGAACCGTTGGCGCGGGAGTTGTTACTAAAATAATTGAATAAACGAAATAATTAATTTAAGGGAAGGATTCCTCCTTCCCTTCTTTATCTTAATCAATAGGAGAGATAAAGTTGCCAGGACAGAAAATTAGAATTAGGCTAAAATCTTACGATCATATTTTGATTGACAAATCGACCGAGAAGATTATTAAGACCGTCAAGAGCACGGGCGCCGTTGTCTCGGGTCCTATTCCTCTGCCGACAAAGCGTTCGGTTTTTACGGTGTTAAGGTCGCCTCACGTCGATAAGAAATCGCGTGAACAGTTTGAGATTAGATCGCACAAAAGGATTATTGATATACACAATTCTAACAATAAAACCGTCGATTCCTTAAGTAAATTGGAAATTCCGGCGGGCGTTGATATTGAGATTAAGTTATAAGGATTACAAAGATGCCTGGATTGTTAGGTAAAAAATTAGGAATGACAAGCGTTTACACAGAAGACGGGAAATTAGTGCCCGTTACCGTTGTGGAAGCGGGTCCGTGCCAAGTGGTTAATTTGCGCACCAAAGAAAAAGACGGTTACGAAGCCGTTGTTCTTGGCTTCGGCAGCCGTAAGGCAAAAAGAACGCCAAAGCCCGTAAAGGCTTATTTCGAAAAGAACAAACTTGAATTGGCAAGAAAGATTAAGGAATTTAAGAACTTTGACGTTTCCGAATTGAAAATTGGGGACGTGGTTAAAGTTGATATTTTCGCCGAAGGGGACAAAGTTAAAGTTAGCGGAATAAGCAAAGGAAAAGGTTTTCAGGGCGTAATGAAGCGCCACGGTTTTGGCGGCGTAGGCGGAACCACTCACGGACAGGGAGATAGATTAAGAGCGCCTGGCTCTATCGGACAGTCTTCGTATCCTTCCAGAGTTTTTAAAGGAACGAGAATGGCCGGCAGAACCGGCGGAGTAAGGGTAACCACAAAGAATTTGAAAGTGGTTAAGGTAATACCTGAAAAGAATGTAATGTTAATTAAAGGCGCGGTTCCCGGCGCGGTTAATTCGATAATTGAAATTAATAAGTAGTAGTTGGTTTGCAAAATGAAATTAGATGTATTAAAAGTTGACGG
>JALWSN010000394.1 GCA_027080245.1 Ignavibacteriales bacterium
TCGACAGACCGATTAGACCGTTGTTCCCTGAAAATTACAGGTACGAAACCCAAATAGCCGCTTTTGTTTACTCGTTCGACGGCGACTACGACGCGGACGTCCTCGCGGCGGTTGGCGCCTCGGCGGCCTTAACAATTTCCGACATTCCGTTCCAAGGACCTATTGGAGAAGTAAGGGTCTCGAGAGTGGATGGAAAGTTTGTGGTTAATCCCACGCTGGAAGAAATTGAAAAGAGCGATTTGGAGCTTACTGTTGCCGGCTCGGAAGATTCAATAATGATGGTGGAAGGAGAAGCCAAAGAAATTTCCGAAGCGGAATTCCTTGAAGCTCTGAAATACGCTCATGAGGAAATCAAAAAAATCGTTAGGGCTCAAAAGGAATTTGCCGAGGAATGCGGAAAGGAAAAATTCGAAGTTCCGCCAAAGGAAATTCCCGAAGGCTTGCTGGAAGACGTAAAACAATTAGCTTACGAAAAATTAGACGCTATTGTTAACACGGTTCTCGGCAAGAAAGAACGTTCGTTAAAGAACAAAGAATTAAAGAACGAAGTAATTGAGGCTCTGCAAGAAAAATACCCCGAGCAAGAATCGACAATCGGGCAAATTCTTCACGACATGGAGAAGGAACTAATGCGCAAAATGATTCTTGAAAAGGGGAAACGACTTGACGGACGCAGCTCCACCGAAATCAGACCCATTTCGATTGAAACTGGGTTGTTGAGCAGAACTCACGGTTCGGCTTTGTTTACCAGAGGCGAAACGCAAAGCTTGAGTACCTTAACACTTGGAACAAAAGCCGACGAGCAAATAATTGATGGTCTTCAGGAAGAATACAAAAAGAGATTCTTGCTGCATTACAACTTTCCGCCTTTCAGCGTTGGGGAAACCGGACGTTACGGCGCGCCCGGAAGGCGTGAAATCGGTCACGGCAACCTTGCCGAGCGGGCGCTTAAGTTTGTAATTCCACCCGAATCCGACTTCCCTTACACAATCAGAATTAATTCGGACATTCTGGAGTCTAACGGCTCTTCTTCGATGGCTACCGTTTGCGCCGGCAGTTTGGCATTGTTCGATGGTGGCGTTCCCGTCAAATGCGCTATTGCGGGAATAGCAATGGGCTTGATTAAGGAAGAAGACAATTACGCCATTCTTTCAGACATCACCGGCAACGAAGACCATCTTGGCGACATGGACTTCAAAGTTGCGGGTTCGAGCCAGGGAATTACCGCCATTCAGATGGACATTAAAATTCAGGGGATTTCTTACGAGATAATGGAAAAAGCGCTGCTGCAAGCGCGCGAAGGCAGAATGCACATCCTTGGCAAGATGAACGAAGTTCTTGCCGCGCCGAGGGAAAATCTCTCCCCTTACGCGCCGAGGCTTATTTCCTTCCGGATTAGTCAGGACAAAATCGGCGCAGTTATTGGTCCCGGCGGAAAGGTAATCCAGAAGATTCAGAAGGATTACGGCGTGGAAGTCTTCATCGAGGAAGATGGCACAGTAAACATTGCTTCAACGGATTCCGAAGGCGCTAACGAGGCGAAGGAGTTTATTAAATCTTTGGTCGAGGAGCCGGAATTAGGCAGGGATTACTTCGGCAAAATAATGAAGATTACTGACTTCGGCGCTTTTGTGGAAATTATTCCTGGCATTCAAGGCTTGCTGCACATTTCCCAGATTGACAACACAAGAGTGCGTAACGTGTCGGATTATTTCAAGGAAGGCGACACGGTAAAGGTACGAATAATTAAAATGGAAAACGGTAAGATTAGCCTTTCCCGCAAGGTATTGCTGGACAAGAAAGGTGACAAATAATCGTTAACATTGAGTTCTTTGAAAAGAGCGCTGGAAGCTTGCTTCGGCGCTTTTTGTTCGTTAAGCGAACGCAGTTCTGAGAAAATCAAAAGGTTTTAATTTGAAGTTAGCCGGCATCGATTTTGGTAAAAGATTAATTTTAGCGCCAATGGCTGAGATAACCGACGGCGCATTCAGAAAAATTTCAAAAAAGTTTGGATGCGGCTTAACTTTTACTCAGATGGTAAGCGCCGAGGGAATTTTAAACAACAATTTTAACACTTTACGGTATCTTGCGTTTTCACAGGACGAGAAGCCGATTGGCGTGCAAATTCTGGGTAACGACCCAGCCATTCTTTCAGCGGCGGTAAGGGAATTAACTCGTTTTAAGCCGGACGTAATAGATCTAAACAGCGGATGCCCCGTGGCTCGCGTCGCAGGCAAACAAATGGGTGCAAGTTTAATGGAACAGCCCGAATTGCTTGCAAAGCTGGTTAGCTCGATGGTTAAAGCCGCCGGCAATATTCCTGTTTCCGTTAAGTTCAGGCTTGGGAGGGACGCTAAAAATATTTCAATAATCGAAAGCGCAAAAATTGCCGAGGACAACGGAGCTTCTTTTATTACAGTGCATTTCCGCACGATGGAAAGTCCTTACGAGGAAGAGCCCGATTTCAAATGGCTCGACAGGATAAAAGAAAAAGTTTCAATTCCAATTGTAGTTAACGGTTCGATTTTTTCCGTTAACGACGCTTTAAGATTAAAAGAAAAATTAAACGCCGACGGATTGATGATTGCCCGGGGGGCGCTGGGCAATCCTTTCATCTTCAAAAGGTTCAATAAAATAATCGACGGCGAAGACGACCCCGGCAAACCTTCCGCGGAAGAAATTTCCCGAACTTTGTTCGAGCATTTGAATTTATTGAAAGACGAGTTCGGAGAATTTAACGCTCTTGACAAAGCCAAAAAACATGCCGTCTGGTATTGGATGCGCTCGGACGGAGCAGGAGAGCTGTTGAAGAAAATTTTTTCTGCTAAAGATTGGAAGGCGCTAACCGGGATTTTAACAAAGCACGCCGAAAAGACGGCTAAAAATCAATTTCCCCGGGAGGATATTGATTTAATTCAAAAGAAGTTTAGGAAAAAGATTCTTTTTTGGTTGTTGGACTGAAAAACGAATATTAAAAATTGGAGAGAGAAGTTTAAATGGAAAAAGAAATAATTATTAATTCTTCCGTAACTCAAAACAGGGTGGCGATAACGGAAGACGGTCAACTTGTGGATTTTTTCGTTGATAATCTGAACGAAAAGAGAATGGTGGGCAACATTTATTTGGGGCGCGTGGCGCGCGTTCTGCCCGGCATTCGCGCGGCTTTCATCGACATTGGTTTGAAACACGACGGGTTTTTGCACTTTTCCGACATCGCAAGCTCGACGAACGAAATGCAAAATTTAATTGAAGAAGATTTCGAGCAGGTGCAGGACGAGGAATTTTCATTCGAAGAAGAAAAGGAAAAAGAAAACAAGCAGAAGCAGCAAAAACCGCAGGAAGTTCCCCACCTGAAAAAAGGGCAGGAAATTCTTGTGCAGATTATTAAAGAACCGGTTAAGGGCAAAGGGGTAAGAATTTCTTCGTCGATTTCCATCCCCGGCAGGTTTTGTGTTCTGCTGCCGTTCGACGGAAAGAAGGGTATTTCGAAGAAAATTACGAACTTCCGCGAGAGAAAACGGTTGCGCAGAATTGCTCGCTCCATTGTGCCTTCGAACTTCGGAATTATTATTAGAACTGCCGCAAAAAATCAGGACGAAAAATTAATCGAAGCAGATTTAAAATATTTACTGGAGACGTGGAACGAAATTCAAAAGAAAATAATCGACAGCAAGCCCCCAACGCTTGTCTACAAAGATGTTTCCACAACTTTGAGCGTGATTAGGGATTTGTTCACGCCCGACGTTTCGAGAGTATTTATTGATTCGAAAAAGATTTACAGGGAAATTAGAAGTTACGTAAAATTCATGCAGCCGGAACTGCTGGACAAGATTGAGCTTTACAAAGGCAACGAGCCGATTTTCGATGCCTTCAAAATAGAGGACAAAATTCACGAAATGTTCAACAAAAAAGTTTACCTGCCAAGCGGCGGCTACATTATTATTGAACAAACCGAGGCAATGACGGTAATTGACGTTAACAGCGGTAAGTACGCCGCTAAAAAAGAGCAGGAGTTGAATTCCCTTAAAACAGACCTGGAAGCCGCGCGGGAAATTGTCCGGCAATTAAGGCTCAGGGATATTGGCGGATTGATTGTGGTTGATTTCATTGACCTTGAAGACGAAAAGAACAGAAAGAAAATTTACGACGAACTGAAAAAAGAATTCAGAAAGGACAGAGCCAAAACGGCAATGCTGCCTATGACCGACTTCGGACTGATGCAAATTACAAGGCAGAGAATCAGGGAGAACATTCTGCAATCAATTTACGAAACTTGTCCTTACTGTAACGGCACGGGCTTGCTGGTTAAAAAAGAAAACATCATT
>JALWSN010000395.1 GCA_027080245.1 Ignavibacteriales bacterium
GAGGAGAGCAAATCCAATATTGCTGAACAAAATCCCTTGCCTTTTCAATGTTAAACGTTGCGGCTTGCTTGGAGAATAATGAAAAAAACTCCGCAATTGCGGCTACAAAATAAACCAAGGAATGCGGAAGCCTTAATTTTATTGCCTTTTTGCCAAGTACCTTGCGGAGAACTTCCGAAACTTCTTCCCAGCTGTAAAATTTTTCAGAACTAATAAAGTAAGTTTCTCCTTTCGATTTTTCCGAGGTTGCCGCCAGGTAAATTCCCTTGACCAAATCCGAAACGTGGATTAAGCTTACTAACTTTTTGTTGAATCCAATCAGCGCCATTATTCCTTTGTTGTAAGTTTGGAACAATTGCAAAATCTCGGTGTCTCTTTCGCCGTAAACCGCCGGCGGTCTGACGATAGTGATTGGTAATTTGTCCATGAATGAACGGGCTAATTTTTCTTCTTCCAATTTGCTTTTGCCATAACGGGTAATGGGATGGCATTCGTCTTCTTCAGTCACAGGCTTGCCGTCTTTTGAAGGACCGCTTGCCGTTTGGCTGCTAACTATTAATATTCTTTTAATTTTACTTTCAATTTCAACCAAAGCGGAAAGCAAATTTTTAGTAGTTTCAACGTTTCCTTTGTAGTATCCTTCTTCTGTTTTAGCTTTTACAACGCCCGCAACGTGGAACAAATAATCGGCCTCTTTTAATATTGGCTTTAACGCTTCTTTATCGAACAGACCGGTTCTGAAAATTTTAACTTGTTTGTTTTCCAACCATCTAATGTTGCTTGTCTTTCTTACAATGCAATGAACTTCGTGTCCTGTTTCTAATAACAAATCAACAAGGTGGCTTCCTACGAAACCATTTCCGCCGGTAACAACCGAAACTGTTTTACCCATAATAATACCTGCAAATTTGATTTTATTTTTATTTAATCATAACTTTTGAAGATTGAAAATCTTAAAAATTAAAATTAATAAATAAATAGAACATTAGGAGGAATAATTTGGATTTATTTAAAAAGTGCTACGATTTTACTCGCGCCGACGAAGTAAAAGCAATGGGGGTGTATCCATATTTCAGACCGATTGAAGCTAACGAAGGTCCCGTAGTTTCTATTGAAGGTAAAAAGATTGTAATGGCCGGTTCGAATAATTATCTTGGGCTTACCAATCATCCCAAAGTAAAAGAAGCTGCAATTGAAGCGGTCAAAAAATACGGAACGGGTTGTTCCGGTTCGCGTTATTTAACGGGCACATTAGATTTGCACATTGAACTTGAAGAACGTCTGGCAAAATTTTTAGGAAAGGAAGCTGTCTTGCTTTTTAGCACTGGCTTTCAAACTGCGCAGGGAGTTATTGGAGCTTTGGTTCAACGAGGTGAGTATGTTATTTCCGACAAGGACAATCATGCTAGTATTGTAGCTGGTAATCTAATGGCGCGCGGGGCAATGGCTGAACTGGTGCGTTACAAACACAACGACATGGGCGACCTGGAACGCGTTCTTAAAAAAATACCAATTGATGCTGCAAAATTAATTGTTACCGACGGGGTTTTTAGCACAGGGGGAGAAATTGTAGATTTGCCGAAAGTTGTAGAGTTGGCTAAGAAGTATAATGCTCGTCTTTACGTGGACGACGCGCACGCTATTGGCGTAATTGGAAAAGGCGGACGCGGTACGCCCAGCGAGTTCGGGCTCGAGGACGAGGTGGACCTTCAGATGGGCACGTTTAGCAAGACTTTTGCTTCCTTAGGTGGTTTTGTGGCTGGCGATGCTAAAGTAATTGACTACATTAAACATTTTGGTCCTTCTTTAATTTTCAGCGCTTCTCCTACTCCTTCTTCGGTTGCGGCGGCTATGGCTGCGTTAGATATTTTGGAACAAGAACCGGAAAGAGTAGACAGATTAATTCAAAACACGGATTTTGTTCGCAAAGAATTAAAAGCCGCCGGTTTTACTATTATTGATGGTAGGACGGCTATTGTGCCTGTTATTGTTGGCGACGACGAGCTTGCCTTCAAAATGTGGCGAATGCTTTACGACGAAGGCGTTTTTGTTAACGTCTTTATTTCTCCCGGCGTGCCTCCCGGGCGCCAGATGATGCGAACAAGCTACATGTCAACTCACGAAAAAGAACATCTTGAATTTATTGTGGATAAATTCATTAAAATTGGTAAACAGTTAGATTTAATTTAATTTTATTATTTAAGCGCGAGGTCCTAATGAGTAATATTGAAATTAAAAGTCTAAAATCAAAAAGCGAACGCAAACGCTTTATTAAATTTGCGTGGAAAATTTACGAAAACGATCCTTATTGGGTGCCTCCTTTGATAATGGACAAAATGAAAATTCTCGACCCTAATAAGAATCCGTTTTTCAAAAATGCTGAAATGGAACTTTTTATGGCTTTTAAAAACGGCGAGCCCGTTGGTAGAATTGCGGCAATTAAAAACGACCTTCACAATAAATATCACAACGAAAACATTGGCTTCTTTGGCTTTTTCGAATGCGTAAATGATCAGGAAGTCGCCAATGCGTTGTTCGATACTGTAAAGAATTGGTTGAAGGAACGTGGCTTGGATGCAATGCGTGGCCCGGCTAATCCTTCAAGCAACGACGAGTACGGACTTTTAATTGAAGGCTTTGACGACCCGCCGCGTTTAATGATGACTTACAATCCTAAATATTACATTGACCTTATTGAAAACTATGGCTTTGAAAAAATAAAGGATCTTTTTGCTTACAAAATTGAATATGATAAGATTATTCAGGCTCCTAAAATTAAACGGGTTGCGGACATTGCGCGTCGCCGTACGGGGATTGAAATTCGGCAAATTAATATGAAAGATTTTAAAAATGAATTGGACAAAGTGAAATATGTTTACAATAAAGCATGGGCGCCAAATTGGGGCTTCGTGCCAATGTCCGACGAAGAGATTGATCTGCTAGCAAAAGATTTAAAACCAATCGTCGAGCCTTCCCTTGTTTTGTTTGGCGAAATTAAAGGCGAGACGGTTGGCTTTTCTCTTGTAATGCCGGACTACAACGAAATTTTCATTAATATGAACGGAAGGCTGTTCCCCTTTGGAATATTCAAATTGTTTACGCAGAAAAAGAAAATTACCTGGGCGCGAATTTTAACGTTGGGGCTAATTCCGGAATATCAACGCAAAGGTCTCGATGCGGTGTTTTATTACGAGATTGTTCAACGGGCACACAAGCTTGGCATAGACAAAGGCGAGGCAAGTTGGATATTGGAAAACAACGACATGATGAACAGAGCCGCGCTCGACATGAAAGGGGAGCTTTACAAAAAATACCGAATTTACCAAATGCCTATTTGAATTTAAAACCCGCTGTTGCAAGCGGGTTTTTTTATTTGGTTAAAAGCTTATCGTAAGTGGAAAGATGAGATGGGTCAATGTATTTAAGCTCTTTGTAAATCCTAATCTTTTCGGGGTAATCCTTTAAGTACTCAACTATTTCCTTGTGCTTAGCGTCGAAGAAAACTTTCAACAATACGCTCCGTGGGTCGAGGTTGTCTCTTACTTTAGCTAAATCGTCAATTATTTTGGCAATGTTTGCTTGCGCTGTTTTTTTGTCGTCGTTAAAAATGTCAAGTCCATTGTAATGGTAATTGAAAAAATCTTCCCTGAACTTGGAATAATTAGCGTTTGTTAAATTCAAAACAAGCGCGCGCCTGTTGAAGTTCGAACCGTCCAGCGACCATCCTTTTGAATAACCGCTTGAGCTGCCAAGAACAGTAATGTTAAGGGCTTTGTTGAAGTAGTCCGTTCCCCCGTATTTTTCGAAGGAATCCGCGTCCAACCCAATTATTACGTAAGCATAATAGTCTAAAAAGCTGGTGAGTGAATTGAAATCGGTTTGGTTAAAATAAAGCGTCTGGTTTTTTTCGTATTGGAAATTCCATTTAGTGTCCTGCACAAGCAGCATCAGCGAGCTTTTAGTAGATTTGTAAATTGGTCTTTGGCTTGTAATTACAACCTGAGCAGAATATTGAGTTTCGGATTGCGAACTTGTGAAAAATATGTTGAAAGAGCATTTAATCTTTTCCTGATAATCCTGGTCGGTGAATTTGTTGTTATTTAAATAATCCTGAACTACAGAAGCAAAATTTTGCAATCGATCCTTTGCGGAATTTGGCAATTGTTCGTAATTTACGGTTACGGTTGCGTCTAATTCTTGTCCCAATAAAAAGATTGGCGAAAACAAAATAAATATTAGGAGTAATCTTTTCATTTTATTGCCTAAATTTATTTTCAAAATTGTTTTTAAAATAATTATTTGATTCTTTATTTACAATAAAATG
>JALWSN010000396.1 GCA_027080245.1 Ignavibacteriales bacterium
GCATTGGTCCGGCAAATGTAATTAATCCGGCTTTTTTGTAAAGCGAAAGCAGAAGGTAAGTAATGTCGCTGTAGCCCACAAAAATTTTAGGATTACGGCGAACGAGGTTGAAATTTATTTTGTCGAGCAGTCTGCCGCTGCCGTAACCGCCGCGGACGCAAATAATCGCCTTAACATTTTTATTTTTAAACATCGAATGAAAATCCTCAAGTCGTTCGGCGTCGTCGCCGGCAAGGTAGCCCCTTTGTTTGCCGACGTTTTTGCCAACTTCAACTCTGTAGCCCAATTTTTCCAGATATTGCACCCCTTTTTCAATTCGGCTTAAATCCGCAGGCGCGGAAGCCGGGGAAATAATTCCTATTACGTCATTCTTCTTCAGTCTTTTAGGCTTAATTACTTTCATGATCCTCCAAAATTTTTATTTTAATAAACTTCTAATTTAACGGCATTGCGAGTTTTTTCGAAAAAACTCAAACCAACGCTTCGAACAAAAAATGATTTTTCAATGAATTATTAGCGAAGATTCGCCCCATTCGGTAAATTTATTTTTAATGAACTCCAGAACCCGCCGATGAGCCTCAGCCGGATTGTTTTCCACTTTAAATGGCTCGCCGAAGGAAACAAAAACATTTTTCCCCGGATCGATTTTGCCAAAATCTTTAATTAATTTCCCGTTGCCCCAGGCATCCGTAAGCAGCGCCGTTGGAATTAAGTAAACATTATTCCGCCGCGCAAGCTTTACGCCGAGAGTGTTAAACTCGTTTTCTTTGAAATATTTAATCCTCGTCTTTTGCGGAAAAATGATTATTGATTTTCCGCCTGAAAGCCTTTTAGCGCCTTCGGTAAGAACCGTAGTTAAATCCTGCCGCGGATTTTTGCGGGTTACAACAATCGGCTCGTTAGCCGAAACAACTTTTCCAAAAAGCGGGAAATTCGTTAACTCTTTCTTAATAATGTAAACAACAGGTTTAATCGGGTAGATGAAAGCCGGCAAAATCATTGTTTCCATTGAACTCATGTGATTAGCCACAAAAACAACGGGAGTGTCGGCTTTTTTAATATTGTCTATTCCTTCTACCCGCACGCGAACACCTACGGATTCCAGCGCGTGAAGAACTTGCAAACTTGCCGCTGTGTGGTTAATGCCGTCGTAAAGTCCCATTACCGCTTTGCGATTTGCAGAATAAACGATTTTAATCAGTTTCAAATAGAATTTCAAAGATGGAAATAACGATTTTTTATTACCTTCCGGAGTAATGTAAACGTCTTTTTCAGTTAGTATTTCGGGAAATTCTGTAAAAATCATAAAGTTTTAGAATTCGTAATTTTAGTTTCAAAATATATCCAAATAAACAACAATTGGCAAAAATTCAGGAATTTAGGGCTTATTGTTAAAAATACAATTGCCTCGTGAGCTTTGAATAAATTTTTGAAAGGATTTGGAATAATTCGGTTCTAAGCATTAAATTCATTGTCTTTGCAGAACTTCCACTTAACATTAACTTTAACGGTATAATAACTTGATAAAGTGTCCCTTTTTATCTATCTTTCGAGGCAAGAATAAACAGCAGAGGTAATAAATAATGATTTACACTAAGACCGGCGAATATGCAATTCGAGCTATTTTGTTCTTGGCTCGTCAACCTGAGGAGAAATTAGTTATGTCGGCGGAAATCGCTAAAAGCGAAGAAATTCCCACTCACTACCTTGCGAAAATTCTTCAAAGAATGGCAAAATTCGGTTACGTTGAGTCCTTTAAAGGACGCGGCGGCGGCTTCAAAATTTCCGATTTGGCTAAAAATAGTTCTATTCTGGAAATAGTCGAAAGAATTGAAGGTCCGGTAATTACCTTGAAGTGCGTAACTGGACTAAAAGAATGTTCGGACGAATACCCGTGCCCGCTCCACGAAGAATGGACGGAATTGCGCAACAGGATTTACAATTTAATTTCAAGCAAGACAGTGCAGGAAGTAGCCGACGAATACACGGCGACTCTACAGAGAAAAATCGTTTAAACTCCCTTAAAACTAAACGCGTTTAACGTCATTTAAATAGAGTTTAAAATAACTTAAATCCGAACAAAGAACATTTAAATTCCTCATGCACTCTTGCGTCAGCTGGAAAAATTTCCGTTCGAAAATTTCCGAAATAAAAGAATTTTCATTAACAATTTCTTTGAGCGTTCCCTTAATTTCCTCAACCGTGGCAAGCAATTCCTTTTCTATTTTTTTGTAATAGTCCTTCTCGACTTCTTCGTTCCTAATTTGCACAATCCGCGTAAGCCCGGTAAAATATTTGGCTTTGAAGGCAACGCTTTCCAATTGAGAACCCAAATTTTTTTTGCTTGCTTCCCCGAAAAGGACCTGCAAATCCCCGGGCGATTTTAATTTTTCGCCGTAAGCATTAAAAAATTCCTCGAAATTAATTTGATTAAAATCCAACATTTTACTTCAACAAAATTATTTTTTTAACAATCGAATTCTTACCCGCGCTCAATCTCAGCAAGTAAACGCCCGAAGGGTAATTGTTCATTTCT
Source organism: Ignavibacteriales bacterium (assembly GCA_027080245.1). Lineage (GTDB taxonomy): Bacteria > Bacteroidota > Ignavibacteria > Ignavibacteriales > Melioribacteraceae > WFQV01. The sequence goes on from JALWSN010000396.1 coordinate 2,537, forward strand.
ATTATTTCGGAATAATACCCGGCGGCGAGGTTTCCGTTAATTATTTGCTTAACCTCGCGCCCCAAAACGTCGTAAAGGCTCAAAATAACTTTTGAATCCTCCGGCAATTCAAACTCAATTTTGGTTGAAGAATTAAACGGATTTGGGAAATTATTTGAAAGGTAAAACCTCTGAGGCAAAAATTTGTAAATTACATCTCTGGTAACTTTGGAAACAATCCTTGAACCGTAAAAATAATTAAAGAAACCTTTGGCGGGACTTCTTTCCGAGACAGAATCACGCAAATAAGTAAAATAAAAAACAAGGGAATCGCCGGAAAATTTTTTCGGTAAAAAGAAAGAATAATGATGCGTCGCCTTTTTTGAACCTGTTAACCCGGTAAAATTAGAACTGTCGCTCGAAACAAAAAGCTTAACGTTCGAGGCGTTCGCTCCGCTTGAATCCACAAAAGCTTTGTTAATGAAAACCGAGTCGTTGGAAATAAATACGTTCGGGTAATTCATGGCGCGCAAAGCCGAGAGCCTGCCGTAGCCAACGTCGTTGTTGGGATGAGCCGAAACACTTCCCGATTCCAGAATAATTTTTCTCAACTGTTTGTTGGTAAGGTAAGGGAATTCCGAAAGAACCAAAGCGGCAATTCCAGAAACAATTGGCGTTGCGGCGGAAGTGCCGCTGACGTAATTGTAAGAATACCTGTGAGGACTTGCAACCAATACGGAGACGCCAAGCGCGCAGACGTCGGGCTTAATGCGTCCGTCATAAGTAGGACCGCGGCTGCTAAAGCTTGCAACGCTGCCGTCGTAATTCAAAGCTCCTACCGCAATAGTATTGAATCCGTCCGCAGGGGCAATTATGTAATGCCAGGAGTTGTTTCCTTCGTTGCCCGCCGCCGTAATTACAAGCATTCCCTTTTGAAACGCAATTTCCGCGGCACGGGTAACGATTGTGGTCTTGCCGTCCATGTCCGAATATGTGTAGGAAGAATCGGGCGCATCGAAAATGTTGTAACCAAGCGAGGAGGAAGAAATGTCCACTCCCAAATTTTCGAACCATTCCAGAGCTGCGGCGTAATTGTCCTCCTCTACGTGTGTCTCACTGCGAATGTCCTCCGTTTTAGCCAACACGAACTCGGCGTCGAAAGCCACGCCAATTAACTTGCCCGGATCGTAGCCGCCCACAATCGAAAAAATCTCCGTTCCGTGCCCGTCCTGAGATGGAACATCTTCATCCTGATTAGCCGTTACGCTGTCGTGGAAAACAAAATCGTATTCGGCTATTACTCTTGCATTTTCCAGCGCGGTTACTTTTTTCCAGTTGAACCCCGAGTCCAAAAATCCTAGTCTTACCCGTTTGCCCGTAATTCCAACGTCGTGCAGAGCGGGAATGTCCGAAAATTCAAGCTGAAACAAGGATTCGCCGTAGTCCAGTTTGTGTTGAGAAACAATTTTGCCAAGCCTTGCGAGCGATTTTAACGGAGCTTTTTCCCTGAATTTAAAACTTCTTACTCTTCGAATTTCTTTTACAAACGGCAAAGTTTTAACCTGTCGCGCTTGTTTTGAAGTCAAATAGGCCGAAACAGCGTTGAACCATTTCAACTTGTTTGAAATTTTAACGTTTAATTTTTCAACGCTCTCAACGTACCGGGAATTCAAAGGCAAATCGTAATAATCAATTAAGTTATTTGGATTTAAAATTTTGCTCCTGCGCCACAAAGCCCTGCGGGAAATTTCGCTTTTTGCTTCTTTGAACAATTGGGCTACGGCCGAAGGCGGCGTAGAAGAATTAAT
>JALWSN010000397.1 GCA_027080245.1 Ignavibacteriales bacterium
TACCCGAAAGAGTTGGACAAGCAAGTAAACGCCGCGTTAAAAAAAGTTGAAAAAATAATGGGAGCTAAATTCGGCGACAAGAAGAATCCGCTGCTTGTTTCCGTTCGTAGCGGCGCAAGGGTTTCGATGCCAGGAATGATGGACACAATATTGAACCTTGGTTTGAACGACGAAACTGTTCAGGGGCTGATTGCAAAAACCAATAATCCCCGTTTCGCTTACGACAGCTACCGCCGGTTTGTTCAAATGTACGGCGACGTTGTGCTGGGCTTAAAGCCGTCAAGCAAAAAGGAAATAGATCCGTTCGAAGAACTTTTGGAGAAGAAAAAGAAAAAAGCCGGCGTGGAGAAAGACATCGACCTTTCCGCCGACGATTTAAAAGAGCTGGTGAACGAATTTAAAGCCTTGATTAAAAAGAAAACCGGCAAAACTTTCCCTGAAGATCCCAACGAACAACTCTGGGGCGCAATTGGCGCGGTCTTTAGCTCGTGGGACAACGAAAGAGCGATTGTTTACAGGAAGATGAACAACATTCCCGACGACTGGGGAACGGCGGTTAGCGTTGTTTCGATGGTCTTCGGCAACATGGGCGAAGATTCCGGCACGGGCGTTGCGTTTACCCGCGACCCCGCCACTGGCGAGAACGTTTTTTACGGCGAGTATTTGTTCAACGCTCAGGGCGAGGACGTGGTTGCCGGAATCCGTACACCTCAACCAATTAGCGAACTGAAAAAAGAAAACAGAAAGATTTACAATGAGCTGCAGCAAATTCGCAAAACCCTCGAACGCCATTACAAGGACATGATGGACATCGAATTTACAATTCAACAGGGCAAACTCTGGATGCTGCAATGCCGCGTTGGCAAAAGAACCGGATTCGCCGCAATTCGTATTGCCGTGGACATGGTTCGTGAAAAATTAATTTCGAAAGAAGAAGCGATAATGCGAATCGAGCCGAACCAATTAAATCAATTGTTAAGGCCCGTGTTCGACGTTAAGCAAAAACAAAAAGCAATTGCTGACGGAAGATTTTTGGCTAAGGGATTGAACGCCGGACCCGGTGCCGCTTCAGGCAGGGTGGCTTTCACCGCTCAGAAAGCCGAAGAGTTTGCCGCAAAAGGCGAAAGAGTAATTTTGGTTAGAATTGAAACTTCGCCCGAGGACATTAAGGGAATGAAAGAATCCGAAGGAATTCTAACCGCGCGCGGCGGAATGACTTCCCACGCCGCTTTGGTTGCAAGGCAAATGGGCAAGGTGTGCGTCGCAGGTTGTTCGGCTTTGAACATCGATTACAAAAAAGGGACGCTTACCGTAGAGAACAAAGACGTAGTGATTAAGGAAGGCGATTACATTTCAATCGACGGCACGACGGGCGAAGTTATTAACGGCGAATTAGAAACCAAACCTTCGGAAATTTTACAGGTGTTGTTGACCAAAGAATTAAATCCGAAAGATTCCAAGGTTTACAAAACTTACCGCGACTTAATGAGATGGGCGGATCAAATCCGCACGTTGGGAATTCGTACGAACGCGGACCAACCCGACCAGGCGGCTAACGCCGTGGCTTTTGGCGCTGAAGGCATCGGGCTTTGCAGAACCGAACACATGTTCTTCGGCGAAAACAGAATTCAATACGTGCGTCAAATGATTTTAGCCGACACGCCGGAGGAAAGGAAAAAAGCCTTGAACAAATTGCTTCCGTTGCAGCGGAAGGATTTCGAAGGGCTTTTCAAGGTAATGAAAAACAAACCCGTTACTATCAGGACGCTTGATCCGCCGTTGCACGAGTTCCTGCCTCACACGGAAAATGAAATTAAAGAGGTTGCCAAGCTGCTCGGAGTGCCGGTTAAAAAAGTGAAAGAGAAAATCGAATCTTTGAAAGAATTCAACCCGATGCTTGGCTTCCGCGGGTGCAGGCTTGGGATCAGCTATCCCGAGATTACCGAAATGCAGGCGCGCGCAATTTTCGAAGCAGCTTGCAGCGTGGCGAAGAAGGGAGTTAAAGTTAAGCCGGAAATCATGATTCCTTTGGTAAGCGTTAAGGAAGAATTAAAACTTCAGGAGAATATTGTTCGCAGAGTCGCCGAGGAAGTTTTCACGAAAAAGAAAATGAAAATTAAATATTCCTTCGGCACAATGATTGAATTGCCACGCGCCGCTTTAACCGCCGACGAAATTGCGGAAGTGGCTGAATTCTTTAGCTTTGGCACTAACGATTTAACGCAAACTACTTTCGGACTTTCGCGCGACGACGCCGGAAAGTTCCTTCCCGCTTACGTTGAGAACGAGATTCTCCCGAGTGATCCTTTTGAAAGTCTCGACCAAACCGGCGTAGGACAATTAGTGGCAATGGGCACTCAAAAAGGTAGAGCCACAAGGAATAATCTCAAGGTGGGAATCTGCGGCGAACACGGCGGAGACCCCGAATCTATTGACTTCTGCCACAGAACCGGTTTGAACTACGTAAGTTGTTCGCCGTTCAGAGTGCCGATTGCAAGGCTGGCGGCGGCGCGCTCGGCGTTAAAAAATAAATAGAAACTAATTGTTAATTGAAATGTAAAAGCGCCGTTGTGTCGGCGCGTTAAATTGCCGCTTGCCTTTGCGCAAGCGGCTAACTTTGAAATAGTTAGAAAAGTTGAACAGGAGTAAAGATGAAACTATCAGATTTCAAGTTCAGAGTTCCTAAAAAATTAATTGCAAAATATCCGGTCACGCCAAGGGATTCCGCAAGGTTAATGGTTGTGGACAAAAAGACCGGAGAAATTGAAGATAAAGTATTCACCGACGTTTACGACTACATGTCCCGCGGCGACGTGCTTGTTGTTAACGAATCAAAGGTAATGCAAGCGCGGTTGTTCGGGCGTAAGGAAAGAACCAACGCAATTATTGAAGTATTTATTTTAAGAGAGTTAAACAAAAAAGAAAACATTTGGGATGTCATTGTCGATCCCGCAAGAAAAGTTAGAATCGGCAACAGAATTTATTTCAGCGACAAACTCTGGTGCGAGGTAATCGACAACACTACTTCGCGCGGTAGAACGATTAGATTTAACGAACAGTCGGGCGACATTTACAAAGCCATCGAAAAAATCGGGCAAACGCCTTTGCCGCCTTACATTAATCGCAAGCCGGAAGAAATCGACAAGGAGCTTTACCAGACCGTATACGCAAAGCATGACGGGTCGGTTGCAGCGCCTACGGCCGGTTTGCATTTCACCAAAGAGTTGTTAAGGAAAATCAAGAAGAAGGGCGTTAAGGTTGCAACCGTTACGCTTCACATCGGATTGGGAACTTTTAGACCCGTAGAAGTAGAGGACTTAACAAAGCACAGAATGGATTCGGAATTTTTTGAAATTCCCGAACGCACGGCTGAATTGATTAACGAAGCCAAGAGAAACGGTAAAAACGTAATAGCCGTAGGCACAAGCACCATCAGGGCTTTGGAAAGCAGCGTTACGGCGATGGGCTTTGTTAAAGCGAACGCTGGCTGGACGGACAAATTTATTTTTCCGCCTTATGATTTCAAAATAGCAAACAGACTAATTACAAATTTCCATCAGCCCGAAAGCACGTTAATAATGCTAACTTCGGCATTTGGCGGCTACGATTTAATAATGAAAGCTTACAAGCGCGCAATTAAAAGCGAGTATCGCTTCTTTAGTTATGGCGACGCAATGCTAATTAAATAACTATGATTTACGCAATAATACCGGCAGGCGGCTTAGGCCGCCGCTTTGGTTCCGATTTGCCAAAGCAGTTTTTGGAAATTGAAGGCAAACCCATTATTGCCTTTACGCTGGAGGCTTTTCAGCGGTGCGAGCTTGTCGACCAAATATTTGTGGCGGCGGCTGAGGAGTTCATTCCAAATCTGAGAAAAATCAAAGAGGATTTTAATTTTACCAAAATTAAAAAGATTGTCAAAGGCGGAGCCGAAAGGCAGGACTCCGTATTTAATTGCTTGCGCGCCATTGAAAACGCATCGGACGACGATTGGGCGATTACTCACGATGCCGCCCGCCCTTTAATAACGGTAGGATTGCTAAGGCGGGCTATTGAATTTGCCGAAAATAAAGGCTCTGCCGTTGTCGTTAAAAAGGCAAAGAACACATTGCTTAAAGGCAAAGCCGGCAAGGTTGAATCTTACCTGAACCGCGATGAGATTTATTCGGTTGAAACGCCTCAAATTTTCAAATATTCCGTTCTGATGGATTCATTTAAAAAAGCTTACGAAAAAAATTATTACGGAACCGACGAATCCATTCTGGCGTTTAAAGCATCATACG
>JALWSN010000398.1 GCA_027080245.1 Ignavibacteriales bacterium
TTTACAACCTATTAAATTTTTAGAATATTTTTCGGCCGGGATTTCTTTAATAACCGATTTTCATAATAATTACGGGGTAAGCCCGAATGTTTCAATCGGATTGTTCAATATTTACGGGGCTTTTACTGTTTTTGTAAAATACCAATACGATTATTTCAAAGCTAAAAGCTTGCCGGATTTTCATGAAATTAAATTGGGGCTTTACGCTAAATTTTTCTCAATTAATTTTTAACTTCAATGATTTTCAAAAAATTCAAATCTAACTATGTGCCCGATATTGTGGCGCTTTTAAAAAAATCTTGCCGCAACGATTTTATTTCGGAAGAGCTAATCAAAGAAAAAATTTTTGAGGATTTGGATTTTGATTCGGAGCTTACGTTAACCGCATTTGAAGGCGATAAATTAGTCGGCTTTATTATGGGAGTGATTAGAAAAACAGAAAAAGGCGACGTAGGTTATGTGAAACTTTTGGCTGTTGAAGAAAAATTCAGAAGAAAGAAAATCGGTAAAGGACTGTTAAATATAGTTGAAGAAAAGCTAAAGGAGAGGAACGTCAATATTCTCAGGGCTTTCGACTCCCACCCAAATTATTTATCGCCTGGAGTGGACCCCTTCTACACAGAAACAGTTTATTTTTTGGAATCAGTCGGATTCAAAAAAATCGGGGATTGTGTTAGCCTCGAATGTAATTTGTTTAATCAATCGTTCGAGTCAAGGGACGAGGAAATTGAATTATTCAAGCAAGGCGTCTTTATAGTAAGAGCTAAAATGGAAGAGTTTGATTCAATCAAAAATTGGGCGGAAAAATATTTCCCCTCAAAAATTCAGGAAATCAGTTCCGCCTTCCTGAACAAGCCAATATCGTTGCATCTTGCCAAAAATGGCAACGAATTACTTGGCTTCTCATCTTACAAAACAAACAACAAAGAGCTTGGCTGGCTTGGCGCGCTTGAGGTAACCGGCGGGCAAGCAAATTCAAAAATCGCGGAAGCATTGCTTAAAACAACCTTGCGGGATTTACAACAATCGGGCTTTTTAAGAACTATCGTTCCTTGCGCTAACGATATTTCTTTTTACGCTCGAACAGTTAACGCAAGAATAAGCCGAATATTTTGGCGATACGAAAAATTATTGTAATATTGCAATACTTATTTTAAAGCGCTTTTATTTATGTTTGAAAATAAATTTTACACGGTTTCCGAAATTACGGGCGAAATCAAACAAACTTTGGAGAATTCCTTTCCGTCGATTGCCGTAATCGGAGAGATCTCTAATTTTAAAGACCATCGTTCCGGGCACTGGTATTTTACCCTTAAGGATAGCGGTGCGGCAATTAATTGTACAATGTGGCGCAGTAGAAATAGAGCCGTATTTTTCACACCGCAAGATGGAATGCAAATAATTGTCAAAGGAGACATTACCGTTTATCCCCCGCGGGGGAATTACCAGCTCGACGTTCGTTCGATGGAACCTGCCGGCGAAGGGGCGTTGCAAGCGGCTTTTGAACGATTAAAAAAGAAACTTCAGGAAGAAGGCTTGTTTGACGAAAAATTCAAAAAGCCTATTCCACGCTTTCCAAAAAAAATTGGCATTGTAACGGCAAGCGACGGTGCGGCTTTTAGGGATATGGTAACAACCGCTAGCAGACGGTTCCCGGCAGTTGGGCTTGTTTTGGCTTCGGCAAGGGTCCAGGGCGAAGGCGCAGCCGAAGAAATAGCCCGTCAAATAAGGAGATTGAATACATTAAATGACGTTGACCTTATTATTATAGGGCGAGGCGGCGGTTCGCTGGAAGACCTTTGGGCTTTTAACGAGGAGGTTGTAGCTCGCGCCATTTTCGAATCTAAAATTCCAATAATTAGCGGCGTTGGACATGAAATAGATTTTTCAATTTCCGATTTTGTCGCCGATCTACGCGCGCCTACTCCCACAGCCGCAATGGAATTAGCCACCCCGGATATTCAAAAAATCTTTGCCTTTTTAGAAGAATTTTTCTATAATGCTTCATTTAATATTTCACAACTTATTGAAGGATTAAAAAATAAGGTTAATAATCTTATTTCCAGCTACGGTTTTCACTCTACCGAGGACATTGTAAATATTAAATTTCAACTGCTCGACACGCTTATTTACAAATTAAATAACAACGTTGAAAGCAGGTTATTATTCGAAAAAAACAGATTGGAAATATTAAAAGCAAAATTAGAAGCCTACAATTCCGAAAAAATTTTGAAGAAAGGTTACGCAATTATCAAACAAAGAGAAAAAATAATTCCGCGAATGAATGAATTCGTTGAAGGAGAAAATTTTAAAATTAAATTTTTTGACGGCGAGGTGGAAATAAATCATGAATGATAAAGAAACAATAGATTTTGAAAAAGCGTTAACCCGCTTGCAGGAAATTAGCGAATTGCTTGAGCAGAAAGAGGTTTCCCTCGACGAATCAATCAAGCTTTACGAAGAAGGAATTGAGCTTGCCAAGCAATGCTACGACGTATTGAATGACGCCGAATTAAAAATTTCCACGCTTCAGGAAGAACTGGAGAAACATTTAAATTCCAAAGCAAAAACAAACAACGACGAGGAGCTATGAAAATAGACAAATCAAAATACGAATTATTATTTAAAGTAAATACGCCTGACGATATCAAAGATTTTAATTTAGCCCAGTTAAATCAATTGGCTAAAGAAATTCGGGAATACATAATTGACGTAATTGCAGAAGTAGGCGGGCATTTCGGCGGCGGATTAGGCGCCGTTGAATTGACCGTAGCTCTTCACAAAATATTCAACGCTCCGGAGGATAAAATTGTCTGGGATACGGGGCATCAAGCTTACCCGCACAAAATTCTTACGGGGCGCAGGGATTTAATGCCCACAATCCGGCAGCTACACGGCATTAGCGGATTTTTGAAAAGAACGGAAAGCCCTTACGACGCTTTTGGCGCGGGGCACGCTTCCACTTCAATTTCCGCGGCTTTGGGAATGGCGGTTGGACGCGACAAGTTGAACAAAAACAACAAAGTAGTTGCCGTAATTGGGGACGGAGCGATGACAGGCGGAATGGCTTACGAAGCTTTGAATAATTCGGGATTGTTGAAGTCCAATCTTATTGTTATCTTAAACGATAATCAAATGTCCATCTCCCCCAACCGTTGGCAGTTTGCCAATTATTTCAATGAAATAATTACTCACCCGGAATTTAATAAATTGAAAGGCGCTCTATGGGATTTGACCGGCAAGCTCGATCAGTTTGGGGATAGAATCAGGAAAGTTACAGCAAGGCTCGAAAGCGGCATTAAATCTATCGTTACGCCGGGTATGCTCTTCGAAGCCCTTGGTTTCAGGTATTTCGGACCTATTCAAGGGCACAACATCGGAAAGTTGGTTAATATCTTTAAAAAAGTAAAAGATTTGGAAGGTCCGATTTTAGTTCACGTAATTACTCAAAAAGGGAAAGGTTACGAGCCGGCGGAAGAGGATAAGCCCAAATTTCATGGCGTTAGCCCGTTCGATAAAATGACGGGGAAAATTTTTAAGAAGAAATCGAGTGCTCCCTCTTACACTTCTGTCTTCGGAAACGCACTTATTCAATTGGTTGAAAATAATCCCAGCATAGTTGGAATAACCGCAGCAATGCCGGATGGCACAGGGCTGAATATTTTGAAAAATAAATTCCCCCAAAATTTTTACGACGTTGGAATCGCCGAACAACACGCGGTTACTTTTGCCGCGGGCTTAGCCACGGAGGGGGTGATTCCCGTAGTAGCGGTTTATTCTACTTTCCTGCAAAGAGCTTTCGACCAAATTCTTCACGACGTGGCTTTGCAAAAGTTACACGTTGTTTTTGCTTTGGACAGAGCCGGATTGGTTGGAGCCGACGGACCTACGCATCATGGAGCATTTGATTTAAGTTACCTCAGGCTAATTCCCAACATGACAATAATGGCGCCCAAAGACGAAAACGAACTTAGAGACATGCTCTTTACTGCCATTGAATTCAAAGAAGGTCCTATTGCTTTAAGATATCCCCGGGGCAGTGCCGTTGGAGTTCCGTTAAAAGAAAACTTCGAAAAGATTGAAATCGGCAAAGCCGAAATTTTGAAAAGAGGGAACGACGTCGCCTTGCTTTCCGTAGGCTTAATGACGCATTATTCCGTTTTAGCGGCGGAATTATTGGATTCTGAAGGAATCGACGCCGAAGTAATTAACATGAGATTCATTAAACCCATCGACGAAGATACGCTTGATTACGTTGCGGAAAAATTCGACAAAAT
>JALWSN010000399.1 GCA_027080245.1 Ignavibacteriales bacterium
GCAAAATATTTATTGGAAAACTATTCTAACGTAAACATTGTTACGCTCGAAAACATTACGACTTTAAATTTATTTCAAAACGAAATAAAATCGTTTGTCGGGATATTCGTAGAGGATTACAACAATGTTTTTATTGACGAAATTCAGTACGCAAAAAATAGCGCTAAACAATTCAAGTACATTTGCAACATAATGGACGTTAAAATAATTATTTCAGGATTATTTCAGCCTCTTCTTCTGATATTTCAATTCGCAGTTTAAAATATCTTGTTGGCAGAATCGTTATTTTTGAATTGTTTCTCTTTGGCTTCGGCAAATTTTTGTCGTACAAAAACCCCGCGTTGTTTTACTTGTACCGGGAAAAAACTTTTGGGAACGAAATCAATTCTGAAATTCATTGTTACGTTACGGAATTTTTAATTTACGGCAAGTACCCAAGAGTAGTAACCGCCGAAACTACCGACGAAAAAATTACCGTTCTTAAAAATATTTTCAATACTTTAATGTTAAGGGAAGTAAAGGATTTGCTTGCAATAATCGATACGAAAAATTTATTGAATTTTATTAAAGCTCTTTCTCTGCAAATTGGTAATTTAATTAATTATTCCGAATTAGGCGATATTACCACGAGAAAATATCCGAATTTAAAAAATATTTAACAATGCTCGAAAACCTTTCCGTAAGTAAAAGATATTTGCCATTTAGCGAGAATCCAAGAAGCGAGATTGTTAAAAATCCTAAAATTTTTTTAGTAGACTTGGGACTGAGAAACGCATTAATTAACAATTTTTCAACCGAGCGAAGCGATATTGGAGCAATGTACGAGAATTTGATTTTTCCCGAATTACTTAAAAGCGGCGTTAAGTTGAATTTCTGGCAAACTAATTCCTGCGCCGAAGTTGATTTTATTCTAAACAAAGAACAAATCGAAATAAAAAGAACTCCGAAAGTAAGTAAAGCCTTAAGAAGCTTCATTAAAAAATTTTCGCCTTCAAATGCGTTCGTAATTTCCGAAATGGTAAAAGAATCGATAGAGATTGAAAAGACTGAAATTAAATTCCTGCTTTTTTCAAAATTTATTTAGTCTGTTGCCGCTTAAAATAGTCGTTACTATTCTTTTACGAACAGGAAAATAAAGTTGTTCAATTTAAAGCCTTTCATTTGCTGAAAAAAAAGAGAAATAAAATTTTGCCAAACTAAAATAATAATCACAAAAATCTCATTTTTTCTTTAAGTTTAAGTTTTAGTTAGAAAAATTTAATACAATTCAATGAGCTTTAAAATACTCAATATTGCTTTGATTAATTTCATTTTAGTTTTTAACTTTTCTGCGGAAGCTCAGCCGAAATTTCGCAAAATATTTCAGACCGATTACAAAAGCGCTTTCATTAAACTTCGCATTGAAAATTCCGGGATTTACGGATTGAAATCATTCGAAATAACGTACGATAAAATTGCTTTCTTGAAAGAAAATAATGAGGTAGTGGAAGTATTTCCAATTAACAAAAAAGTCGGACTCACAAAAAAGGCATTTCGAATTCGTAAAATTTCCGGAGCAGGCGTTTTCAAGTCTTCTGAATTTGCAAAAGATTACTACCAAACCTCAAGCGCATTCAAGTACGGCGGTGGAGTTTATTACAATAACCAAGCGCGCATCGTAATAACGAGAGTTAATCTTTCAACGTTGAATATCAGCGGAAATTTAGGAAATAAAAAATTACAATTTGAATTAAAATTCCCAAACGATTTGGCTTACGCTTCCTTAATCGGAATAGATTCCAAAAGCCGCTATTTTATTGAAGTTCAACGGTACGCAAGTCAGATCCCATTGAAAATAAAGCGTGAAATAATAGTTGTGGATAGCTCGTACCAAATACTTAACAAAATTGAAGCGCCGATTATTAAGTACGCTACGGTGGAAAGGGAATTTGACATCGACGCGCAAGGGAATCTTTTTCAATTGTTGACGTATCCCGATAAGCTTGAAATAGTTGAGTGGGAAGGACTTGGGGTCCGTTCCGCCAAAGAATTACAGTACCCTGAGGAATATCGAATTTCGTTGCACTACAACGATTACGTAAAAAAAAAAGAAATTGAAACGCAAACCCCGCAACTCGGAAAAAGTGTTTCAACTACCAGGGCTGAAATATTAAAAAGAGCCGAAAAATACGTTGAACACAAATATTACTGCACAAGCAAAAATTTAGCCCCTAACGGAGCTATGGCAAGAGACGGCGACGTGGTTAAAACCCCCGCCTGGCTTAAAATTGGTTGGAACGCCCGCATCCCGTACAAATGGGGCGGATTTAACACCGTGCACGGATTTGACATCGACCTTTACCAAGGAGAATTTGCTGGCGATATCGACACAAGAGGCGTTAGCGGTTATGCCGTCGGTGTCGATTGTTCCGGTTTTGTTAGCCGTTGTTGGGGACTGACTTACCACGCCGCTACAATTTACATGCCCAATATTACTACTGCTTACCACAGTTGGGAAGATTTAAAACCGGGCGACGCCATTCACAAAGTCGGCCATGTCCGTTTGTTCGTAAGGCGCAACAGGGACGGCAGTTTCAAAATCGTTGAGGCTTCGGCAAGGAATTGGGACGTTTCCTATTGGTCCTACGCGCCGGCGGATTTGCAAAATTACAAACCGCGTTATTTAAACACCCTGACTAAAAGCTACTTCGAAAAATCCGTCAAGCTAGTTAGTGTAGTTAAAGCCAATAACGACAGCGTTAAAATAAAATGGCAGTGCGATACTACCGGCGTTGCAAGCTTTCGGCTTTATTATTCTTACAACGGCGAAGTTTGGTACCGCGCCTTCGACGAAATAAAATCGGATTCTTTGACCGCGCCCGCGCCGGATTCAACAATATTTTTTAGAGTTTCCGCCATTGGACTAGCTGGAGCTGACACCGCGGAAAGCCTCTGGTCCAATCCGATGGCAATTAATCCTGCTCTGCCAATTAAAGCTCTAATCGTTAATGGATTTAACAGGGACTACGGCAGCGGCAGCTGGCAGGGGGAAGGTAATCCTTTTACGATAAGTTACGGCAAAGCGCTTGCAAAAGCGGGGGTCGGATTCGAGTCGGTTAAAAATTCACAAGTTGAAAAAGGAGAAATTGACCTTAATAATTACGAGGCGGTTTTCTGGTACCTTGGAGACGAAAGCACGCAGGATGAAACATTTAGCTCGATTGAACAGGCAAAAGTAAAAAGGTACCTTGAAAACGGTGGAAAGCTTTTTGTTTCCGGCAGCGAGGTTGGCTGGGATTTGGGAAGAAATACTAAATCTTCGGCCTCGGATGTTTCCTTTTACAACAATTACCTGAAAGCCAAATATTTAGCCGACGACGCCCAATCCACTGTGGCTAAAGGCGTAATTGGCGGACCTTTTGAAAATTTCCAATTCAATTTCGGACAAACTTTTACCGAAGATTACCCCGACGTTATTCAAAATTACCAGGGCAGTTCCTTAATTTTAAAGTACGGCAACGGAAAAGGTGCGGCGGTTTTTTACAACGGGGAATTTGGCTCTTCGGCAAAAACAGGCGCCGTCGCTTACTTTGGCTTTACGTTGGAAAGCGTTGCGGATGATTCGGTTTTTAATGCCGTAGTGGCTAAAATTACCGAATTATTTGGGCTTTCTACATCCGATGCTTCCTTGGCCCTTAATCCGCAAGGGTTTATGGTTTTTGCCCCTTTTCCAAATCCATTTAATCCTTCCACAAACTTAAGTTTTTATTTGCCACGGCAAACAAAAGTAAAATTAGAAATTTTTAATTTATTGGGACAGAAAGTAAAACAAATTTTTAACGGAACCCTACGCGCGGGTTTACACAAATTTCAATTTAACGGTTCGGCGTTAGCCTCGGGGGTTTACTTCTCGGTTCTTTCTACGCCTGAAAATAAATTCATAAAAAAATTAATGCTGATAAAGTAATGCTGGATTTTACCAATAATATCGGCAACAAAAAACTACGGAAGGGATTTCGCTCAACAATAATAGGCATTGCGACAAACACTATTCTCGCCACAATTAAAATTTCAGTTGGAGTAATCGGCGGCTCGTTTGCGCTGGTTGCCGACGGCATCGAATCCACGATGGACATTTTTTCTTCCCTAATTGTTTTTAACGGTTTGAGAATAGCAATTCAACCGCCAGACGAAAAACATCCCTACGGGCACGGCAAAGCAGAACCTATCGCCGCAGGACTCGTCTCGATTGCGCTATTGATTGCCTCCGTCTTTATTTTTTCCGAAGCGATTTACAA
>JALWSN010000400.1 GCA_027080245.1 Ignavibacteriales bacterium
TTGTGGATACGTAAACTTTACGTCCATGCGGCATTAGCATATGAGTTTTGTTGATCCAATATTTTTTCGGTAATAATTCCGTTATCTTAAATTCAATTTGTTTTGGATTTTTAGTATTAGCGAAGCCCAGCAAGTTAGAAAGCCTTAAAACATGAGTGTCAACGGCAATAGCGGGAATGCCAAAAGCATTGCCGGCAACTACGGCAGCGGTTTTACGCCCCACGCCTGGAAGTTTTGTTAACGCATCGAAATCAGCCGGAACCTCGCCGTTAAAATCTTCAATTAATTTTTGACAACAAGCTCTTATGTTTTTTGCTTTGTTCTTGTAAAAGCCGGTGGAAAAAATGTCCTGTTCCAGTTGTTCAACGGGAACAGCCAAATAGTCTTCGGGCGTTTTGTACTTTTTGAAAAGTTCTTCAGTAACAATATTTACGCGTTCGTCCGTGCATTGAGCCGAAAGAATTGTAGCTATTAAAAGTTCGAAAGGGGAGGTAAAATTCAAAGCGGGCTTTACGTCCGGATATTCTTTCTCAAGAATTTTAATAATCTTTAACGCTCTTTCCTTTTCGTTTTTCTTTGAATCAAACTCAGTCATCTACAAAAGCAACCATAATATTCTTAAAACAAAAAAGGCTTGCGTAAGCCTTTTTACTTCGTAGCGCATACGGGATTTGAACCCGTGATCTCCGCCTTGAGAGGGCGGTGTCCTAGACCGCTAGACGAATGCGCCATTTTTTGAATGCGTAATTTAAGTTTAAATTTTTCACATTTCAAATATTTGTTCCCTTTATTTAAATAATAATTTTTCCGCTTCTTTTTTGAATATTTTGTAATTATTTTCAATAATTATCTTTCTTTCCTTTTTGTTTTTCAAATCACGCAAAACGCCAGGTATTTCAATGGCATTGGCTATTTGAGGCTCGTAAAGGTCAATAAATTTAGCGGGATGCGCCGTTTCCAGAATTACCCCAATTTCGTTTTTCAAATTTAATCTTCCCCATGCCGCTAATGCTGTAGCGCCATGTGGGTCTAAAACGTAATTGGTAGAATTAAATGTTTCTTTAATTATAGTTAAAGTCTCTTTTTCCGTAACGCTTAAAGCCGTTATTTCTTTTTTCATTTCATCTAAATTGTAATTAAACAAGTATTTAATTCGCTCAAGATTGCTTGGTTTTATTACATCCATTGCGTTTGAAATAGTCGGCTGAACTTTTTTTGATTTAATCTTACCGCTTTCCAAATATTCTTTAAATGCTTTATTCGCATTAAGTGCGGCTACAAAATGATTGACTTTTAACCCTAATCCCTTCGCAATCAGGCCTGCCGTTAAATTTCCAAGATTGCCCGAAGGTACTACCATTATTGCTTTTTTGTAATCTAACTTGCTCAAAGCATAATAATAATAGTACGTCTGAGGAATTAACCTGCCGATGTTAATTGAATTTGCTGAAATTAAATTTAAGGAGCTTCTCAATTCATTGTCAAGAAAGGCTTGCTTTACCAATCTTTGACAATCGTCGAAATCGCCTTTTATTTCCAATGTAAAAATATTACCGCCCAAAGTAGTAATTTGCTTCCGTTGTAAATCGGTTATTCTTCCCGAAGGGTAGAGCAACAAAACATTAATTAATTCCTTTTCGTAAAAGCTTTTAGCTACCGCCGCGCCGGTGTCTCCCGAAGTAGCAACTAAAACAGTAAAGTGAATTCCTTTTCCTTTAGCAATTCTTTGGACAATCTCAGCTAAAAATCTTGCGCCAAAATCTTTGAACGCAAGCGATGGCCCGTGAAACAATTCCAAAACAAAAGTGTTTTCATTTAGCTCAACAATAACGGGCTCAAAATCAAATGCTTGGTTTACTATTCCGTTAATATCCTCTAATTCATCTCCTGTAAAAAATTCAGTTAATTCCTTTGCTATCTCAATAAAAGAAAGTTCTTTCTGTCTCTCAAAATTAAATTTTGTCTGTTCAATATTTTCTGGTACGAAAAGCCCGCCATCTTTCGCAAGTCCTTGTATTACAGCTTGAGTAAAACTTTTAATATTATTCTTATCTCTTGTGCTTACAAATCTCACTTTGCCAACCTTGCGCCTTCAGTACTAATGCCGGTAACAAAATATATTGAGTTTAAATTTTTCTCTTTTAAAAAATCGACCAATTCTCTTCCCGTCTTTTCCGCTGTTTCTTTGTTTTCAGTCCATACAATCAAAGCCGGTCCGGCGCCGGAAATTCCAAAAGCTTTTCCGCCCGAGGTTAAAGCTTGCTCTCTAATTTCATCGTAATAAGGAATTAACTTTTTCCTTTGAGGCTCAATTATTAAATCTTTAAAAGAACTAAGAAATAATTTCTTTTCTCCTCGAGTAATTGCGTAAATAAGAGAAGCAAGATTTCCGGACTGTTTTACTAACGTTTTCAAAGGAACGTTTTCCCTTAATAAATTCCGCGCTTGTTTAGTGTCAATTTCAATTGCGGGCAATAGAATCAGCAAAAACAAGTCCAATTTGTTTTCGATTTT
Organism: Ignavibacteriales bacterium; assembly: GCA_027080245.1. Classification (GTDB taxonomy): domain Bacteria; phylum Bacteroidota; class Ignavibacteria; order Ignavibacteriales; family Melioribacteraceae; genus WFQV01. Next base: position 2,515 of record JALWSN010000400.1, read on the forward strand.
AATAATTTCAATTGGATTGTAATTTTTAATCAAAGTAAATCCGCCTAACAAAGCCGGCGCAATATTATCGGCATGTTCCTCCCCTGCCGAAGCTCTTTCCCCTTTCATTGCAATTTTAATTAAATCAAGGTAAGGTAAGTTGGTTTGCAAAAGTAAGTTCAATCCAAAAACCGTAGCAACCGCGCTTGCGGCGCTACTACCCAGCCCTGTCCCTATTCCTATTTTTTTCTCAATTTTTATTCTAACATTAAAATTAGCATCTGAGAAATTTAAAAATTCAATAGCCGCTATTCCCGCTGTATTTTTAGTAGGTTCAAGCGGCGTTAATGCTCTTTCCCCAATATTTTCAATGGTAATCTTTCTTTCGCCTTTTTCAATATTTATTTCAACTACGTCGCTAATAACTTCCGTAGAAAACCCCAAAATGTCGAAACCGGGACCTACGTTCGACACGGTCGCAGGCGCTTCAACCACTACCCTATTTATCATTTACTTATTTCCCTTTAATATTATTCAATTCCACATCGGAAGTTTTCTCATTGACAGTCCGCTTGTGTTAAAATATTTATTTCTCATTTAAATATTCTTAAAATATCGTTTAGCATTCCCCATGCGGTAAATCTAACTCCCGCGCCTCTGCCGGTTAAAACCAGCGGTTGATTATTGTAAGATTCCGATTTAATCCGGAAAATATTTTGGTTGTAACTCAAGCGGTAAAATGGGTCGGTAGTGTGAATTGTTTTTAGTTTAATTTCAGGTGTTTCGCCGGCGTTAAACGTTGCAATGTACATTATTCTTGATTTGTTCTTGTAGGCATCGGACTGGAGTTCAAAAAATTTTTGATCGACTTCTTCTAATGATTTCAAAAATAAATCGGCATCTCTGTTCTCGTAAAATTTCTCGCTAATTAAGGGTTGAATTTTAATATCCTCCAATTCAAGAGCGTAACCAATTTCCCTAATCATTATTAACAATTTCCGTCCCATGTCCAAGCCCGTTAAATCGTCGCCGGGGAAAGGTTCCGTAAAAGATTTGTCATAAGCGCTCTTAACAATTTCACTGAATCTATTTTCCGGGGTCAAGGAATTAAAAATGTAACTAAGCGTGCCTGAAAAAATTCCTTCAATAGAAAATATCTCGTCACCTGCTCTAACCATATCTTTTAATATCTCTAATATTGGCAAACCGGCTCCTACATTAGTAGAGTACATGAATTTAGTCAAGCCTGCATCGGCCGCCTTCCGAAGCGCTAGATAAAAGGAATAGCTTTTTGTGTTGGCAATTTTATTTGGGGTAACAACGTGAATTCCTTTCTCAAGCAGTTTGGGATAATATTGCGTAAACAAATCCTCGGCAGTTGAATCAATAAAAATTTTGTCGGTCAAATCAATATTAATTAACCTATCGACAAAACCCTCGGCATAATTGGGATTAAGAGACGTAACCAGTTTTTCGCGCCATTCTTCTAAGGGAATCTCGTTCTCGTCAAAAATCATTTTTTGACTATTAATTAAACCGTTAAGAGAAAATTGAATTCCCGTTCGCTCTTCTACAATATTTTTCTTGTCTCTTAGTAATTTTAAAAACGCGCTTCCTACTGAGCCCGGTCCGGCCAAAAACAAATTTACTTTCATTAAATCATCTCGTTTAATAATTCTTTACGCGGTTTGGGAATTACAACTTTGTTAACAAGCAAACCTTTTTCGGCAATTAACGCTGCGCCTGCTTCAACCGCTGAAG
>JALWSN010000401.1 GCA_027080245.1 Ignavibacteriales bacterium
CGTCAGGGGTTTGATATGACAACTTGTATTTGAATTTTGAACGAACGTAGAGCATTGTCATTTCGATCCCCGATTTATCGGGGGGAGAAATCTCATCTAAATTTGTAGAATTTTAAGCAAAAGAGATTCTTTTCCCGCCAAGGCGGGATCGGAATGACAGCACAAGCAAATCCCGTAAAATTGTGAAGAAGGTAAACCACCAAATCATGCATTGGTCCATGCATCCAATCATCCCACGTCTCCGCTCCAAGAGCCTAACTTTGATTTTACGCCCTCTTCAAAAATTCAAGCAACAGGCTGGAAAACTTCTTTTCCGCCAATTTGCCCGCTTCGATTACTTCCTCATGATTTAATTTTGTTTGCGAAATTCCTGCGGCGTAATTCGTGATTAAAGAAATCGCCCCGACGTCCATTCCCAAATAATTGGCTACAATCGCTTCGTGTGCAGTGGACATCCCCACAGCATCGGCGCCGAACTTTTTCATCATCCGAATTTCTGCGGGAGTTTCGTAGCTTGGCCCTTTTGTGTACCAGTAAGAGCCTTCCTTTATTTCCAAACTTAACCAATCTGCCGCTTCTTTAATTTTTTTAATCACATTCGGCGCAGGGAATTTCAAAAATCTGTTTTTTATCTCAACGTCAACTTGTCCCAACAACAGTGAAAGCTCCTTTTTAATAAAAAAGGAATAAAAATCGACGTTAATCATTAAATCCCCGGGCTTTAACTTGCGGTTAATTCCGCCGGCGGCGTTTGTAAGCAGCAGAATTGTACTATTTAATTTTTGTGCAATCAACGTTGGTAAAATTACGTCCGATATGGAATAGCCTTCGTAAAAATGGATTCTACCTTGAAAAACAAGCGCCTTTTTGCCCGAGTATTCTGCGAAATGAATGAACCCTTTGTGTCCCGCCACGGTTGAAAGGGGGTAGCCGGGAATTTCTTCCGTAGGTAAAGTTTTGATTTTATTTAATGATTCCGCAAAATCACCCAGTCCGCTCCCTAAAACGATCGCTACTTCCGGCTCGAAAGGGGCGTTTCGTTCAATAAATTCAAGCGTGTTTTTGTATTTAAAATTCAAATCAACGTTCAAAATAATAATCCCGCTAAAGTTGCTGTCATTAAAGTTGCCAGAGTTCCGCCAAGTACTGCACGCATTCCGAGTGCGGCAATGTCGCTTTTTTTGTGAGGCGCAAGCGGACCTAATCCGCCAAGCTGAATTGCAATCGAAGAAAAATTTGCAAATCCGCAAAGGGCATAAGTAGCCATGAAAATCGTCCGCTCGTTAACCAATTGTTTTGCCTGAATTAGCTGTCCTAAATCCAAATAAGCCACAAATTCGTTTAACACAATTTTAGTTCCGATTAAACTGCCGAAGTTCAAAGCGTCGTGCCAGGGTACGCCAATTCCGTAAGCGATGTACCTCAAAGCCAACCCTAAAATCAATTCCATGCTCAAAGGTTTCCCGTAAGTGGCTTTCAAATATTCGTTTACGCCAATCCAAGCGCCAACGTCTTTCAAAATAAAATTTATTAATGCGATGAAAGCAATGAAGGCAATCAGCATTGCGCCTACATTTAGCGCAAGTTGAAGCCCGTCGCTTGCGCCGTTTGCCGCAGCTTCCACAACGTTAGTGGCGTTTTTTTCCACTTCAATTCGAACCGTTCCCCGTGTTTTGGGAACTTCGGTTTCGGGAAAAATTATTTTTGAAATCACTAAAGCCGCCGGTGCTGCCATTACGCTTGCGGTCAACAATTGAGTGGCAAAAATTACTTGCGCCTGATGAAGCGGCAAACCCAATGATTTTGAAAACGATTGACCTAAAATTTGAATGTAAGCGGCCATTACGCCGCCGGCAATCGTCGCCATTCCGCCGGTCATCACCGTTAATATTTCGCTGCGCGTCATGTGGTCGAGGTAAGGCTTAATCATCAGAGGCGCTTCCGTTTGTCCTACGAAAATATTCGCCGTGCAGGAAAGAGACTCGGCGCCGCTTGTGCCCATTATTTTAGCCATTACCCACGCCATTGCCTGAACCACTTTTTGCATTATTCCCAAATAATAAAGCACCGCCATTAAGCTAGCAAAGAAAATAATTGTTGGAAGAACCTGAAACGCAAAAAACATTCCGAGGCTTTTGGAATTGCCTGGCGAAAGGGCAAGCGTTCCGAAGACGAACTTCGCGCCTTCCGTTGTGAAGTTCAAAAGAAGAACGAAAAATTTGCTAATCCAAACAAAAATAAGCTTGAACCAGCCAAGCGGGGCAAAAAATTCCGCTAAATAATCCCCTTTGAGAATTAAAATCGCAAAAACAATTTGCAATCCAATTCCGCTGAAAACCAAACGCCAGTCAATTTCCTTTTTTTTGCCTGAAACTAAGTAAGCTATCCCAAGCAAGATAAAAAGTCCAATTACGGAACGGTAAAGAGCTTCAAAAAAATTCATTCATCCTCCGGAATGTAATGGCATTTACGGCAGCGGGCTTCATACAAATCCGCCGCCCCAACCAGAACGCGGGAATGATCCGCGATTTTCCTTTGCGTTCTATCCGCGGGATTTCCGCAAACGGTGCAAATAGCCAAAGTTTTAGTAATGTATTCCGCGATTGCAAGCAATTTGGGCATCGGCTCGAACGGCTCGCCGCGGTAATCCTGATCCAAACCCGCCACGATTACTCGCTTTCCTTCATCGGCTAATTTGTTACAAACTTCCACAATCGATTCGTCAAAAAATTGCGCTTCGTCGATGCCAATTACCTCCGCGTCGGCGGAGTTTTCCAGAATTTCGCCAGGGCTTTCAACTGTTTGAGAGGGAATTGAGTGTAAATCGTGCGAAACAATCTCTTCGTCGGAATAACGATTGTCCAGAGCCGGTTTAAAAATACGCACTTTTAATTTTGCAATTCTCGCTCTCTTTAATCTACGGATTAATTCTTCGGTTTTGCCGCTGAACATGCAGCCTGTAATTACTTCAATCCAGCCGGTATTGTTAGGAAAGGGATGGGGATTCATACTTCGTTAAGGGCTTTTTTATTGAATGAAAAAGGCAGCAGCTCCGCCAGTTTAAATTCCCTAATTTCGCCTTCGGAATTGCCGAGAATTACTTTTAAATCTTCACCGCAAAGTTCAAGCAAAACTTGCCTGCAAGCTCCGCACGGAGCCGTGAAATCTTTTGAATCGCTTGTGATTGCAATTGCTTTGAATTTCCTTTCACCTTCCAAAACCGCATTAAACACTGCCGTCCTTTCTGCGCAAATAGTTAAACTGTAAGAGGCATTTTCGATGTTCGAGCCGAAGTAAACTTTCCCTTCGCCCGTAAGGAGCGCAGCGCCAACATGGAAATTGGAATAAGGAGCGTAAGATTTTTTCTTTGCTTCTTTTGCTTTTTCTAATAGTTCTTTGTTTTTCATTAAATTCCTTTAATTTAAAGTACGAATATAATCGAATCTAAAATTTTACCAAAATGCCTATTTCCATTTTGTTTTGCCAAACATTGCTTTTAGAAAGTAAAGGGGAACAAAAAATTCGTAAATGGTCTGAAAAGCTACAATTTCTCCCCAACGGAAATAGTAATTCCATTTATGCTGAAATTTAAACACTGAGATTAAATCGAAAAGGATTTTTTCTAAAAATAAAACCGAAAAAATAGGATTGAACCAGAGTAGAAATAATGAATAAAAGGCCGCAAGATTGCTCAGATGCCAAAACGCAAGCAGAACTTGTGATTTTAGGTTGTAAAATCGGGAGGTTGTCACGTGCCGGCTTCGTTGCTTAAAAAGTTCGCTGAAATTCTCAGGTGGCTTTGTTTTGGTAATTGAACTTTTCGAGAGCATCGCCTGAATGTTTGCCTTGAATTTAATCGCCTGCTGAACAAGCAAATCGTCGTCCCCGCTTAAAGTTTGCGCTATTGCGGAATAGCCTCCGATTTTTTCTAATATTTCTTTTTTGAACGCAAAATTTCTTCCCACGGAAGAGTAGGGAAGACCGATTCTTGCCATTGTAAAAGCAAATATTTGATTTCTTAAGGATTCGTAAGCGGAATATTTTTTTTGAAAGGAAGTTAAATTTTCGTAAGCGTTAAAGCCAATTACTACGTCGGCTCCGTTGTTGAAGCGTTGGTTAATTTCCCTCAACCAATTTGGCGGAAGAATGCAATCGGCGTCTGTTGTTACAATTATTGGAAATTTACTTAATTCCGCTCCTTTTTCAAGAGCGCCTTTTTTGCCTTGAATTATTTTTTTGCCCGAGCTTG
>JALWSN010000402.1 GCA_027080245.1 Ignavibacteriales bacterium
CCTTAAATCTTCTTCCTGTTTCTGGATATTTTGCAAATGTTTCTCGCGCGGCTAAGACGGCTGTTTTTAAATAGCCGTTCTCGGATAAATCCTTTGCGCCATTGATTTGTTTAATGCCCATTTCGATACTATTTTTATTGGGTTTAGGACTGCCCACGCTTATTTTACCCCCGTAAATAGCTGTGTTCCTGGATTTGTCCTTTTTATTTCTATAGCGCAGGTTTTTAATTTCGTCCATTGTCAATGCAAGTAGCAGTTCGTCAAGCGTCATTTTGCGAACGTAATTTAATTTTAAAGCGGCATTGCTCTTTAGTTTAAAATAACTGCCTTTGGATTTCAGCACAAGTAAGGAATTAACTCCCGTAGCGACGATGTCGCTTCCGGTAAGTCTTTCGCCTACTTTTAACGGCGTCCATTTTTCTGACGTTCCTTTTAATGCTTCGACTTTTCCTTTTGTTTTTATTACCTTAAAACTTTGCGCTAAAAGTGGAACACTTAATATTAAAAACAAAATAATCTTTTTCATTTTATCGTCTCAATTATTGTCGAAAATTTTTACTGTTCCTTTGGCCAATCCCAAATTGTCTATGGCTTCCTTTTGAAATTTAAGTGCGCCTACGGACCATGCGTCCTCGAAATTGGTTAGTCTTGTCGTTTCAAGCGGAATCCAGACTTCTTCTTTTCCGTTTACGTTTTTTCTTACTATGAATTTGTTTGGGTTCTTTGTAATTAAATACGAAAGCGAAGGACTAACGCCAGTGTTAACCAACAGATTAACGTGGCTTACGCCGTCGGGATTCTTGAAATCAACGAACGCCGTTTGAATTCCAACGCTCTCCAGAATAGAGCTGAAAATTACGCTTAAATCGTCGCAGTCGCCGCCCTTTAATTTTAATGTCTCCGTGGGGAATTGGACTCGGTCGACGGAAGAACGCGGGTCGGCTACGTAATTGAAACCCTTTACCAGCTCATTAAATAAAATTTTTGTTAGCTCGAAATTCTCAATAACGGCGAGTTTTTCGTCCAGGCGCTTTTTGAATTTGCTAATTATTTGTTTTGCAAGTCTTTGCATCGAGTTAAAATCCTTCGTTGCAAAAAAACGCAAATCTCCGACGTTTCCGTCCCAAGCGTTTTTGGAGTAAATTAATATCGGCCGATCAATTTTGTCGTCCGCCTCGGAAGAATTTGTAAACAACGAAAACCTTGCCGTCGCAATTTTTTCTTTGTCGGTTTTCAAATCCGAACCTTCGAAAGAATAGTAAAAAAATACGATTGCGGAATCGCCAGCCGCTACGGAAATCAACGGCGAAAATATTCTTTCGTTGGATATTTCAGGAATTTTTACCGACGGTTTTACGGTAATCCTTTTATCCGAAACGTTAACTATTTTAGCCTTTGCGATTGGTTGAGTTAAATACAATTGACTTAACGCGGGGTAAATATTTTTAACGATTTCTAAGTCAATAAACTTAACGTTGGGTTTTCTACTAAAGGAAAGCGCAAAATTCAAACTTAAAGTTACTCTGTCGGAATTGTAAACGTTGTTAACAATGTTTGCAATTCGGTTGTTTATGAAGTAATTAAGCGAGAATGAATTTGCCCCTTTTAATTTTTTTAGTCCGCTTAACGTAAGGCTAAAATAATCGTTGGAATAATTTACGGCGGGAATAATGCCAACAAAAGAATCGGTTTTAAGCCTGCTCCTAAAGGCTGAAACGGATGCGGTAAACCTTCCGCCCAATAGATTAAAGGCGAACGAGCTTCCCAGCAGAATTGTTTTTTTACTCAAGTAAGCGGAAAGGGCGAAGTCGGAAAACGGGGAGTAATCTGCGTGAATATTGAATGCACGTTCATTTTTCATTAAAACGTCCTCGTAGCCTCCGGGCTTGATTCCACCAATAATAACGGCGTTTTCCGAATTCAGAGAAAAAAGCAAATTTGAAAAAGGGGAATAAACAATCCCAAAATCGCCGCGCCAGAAGTTGTAGCTTTTAGTTGTCGATACAATATCGATGTAGTTTAATGTGTCCGAAAAAAAAGGAGCTACTTCGTCACTTTTAAATTCCTCGTTAAAATTTCGTACGGAAAGTCCGAGCGTTAAATTTTTTGTAACTTTAATGGAATATCCAACGGCAAAATTTTCCCTGTAACTCAGGTTTCTGTTAAGCGCCACGGTTATTTGGGAAGAATCTTTTTGCGTTACCACCGAGCCGATTGTGTAGAGGAAATCTTTCCTGAATCCAGGCGTGTACCTTAAATAAAGGTATTGCGCCCCGAACGATTTAGCTGCGGAAATTAAATAAAGACTACCGCTTTCCGTCCCGTTTTGTAACCCCGAACTGATTGAAAATTCCCAATCTTTTGTGGGGGAAATGTTGGCGGCGTTCGCATCGACGGAGTTGAGCCTGAAACGCCCGCTGTTAAAGGGCAAAAAACCATACAGCCCCGAGAAATCTTGTCCGTAGCTAATTTTACCAAGCATTGTCATTGCTATTATTATTGTCGTTAAAAACTTATTTAATTTCAAATCTCAAATTCTGAATGCTTTGTGAAGAAATGTAAAATTTACTTTTTAACTGCTCGGCGGAAGCTTCCTTTTCAATTCGCCTAATCATAGTTAAAATTAAATATTTGAATTTTTGCAGAGGAATTGAATTAACCAGTTTGGAAGGAAGAACCAATTTGCCGTCGTCGGGCGTTTTGAATCTAATTAGCGGCACAAGCGAGTTCTCACCCGGTTTAATTCCGCCTAAAACCACTTCCAGCTTTTTGCCGGTTGGGTTTTGCCAGCTAAGGGCTATTCTCAAATTTTCGTTTTTGAAGTTTCCTTCCTTGAATACTTGCGCTTTTAATTTTTGAGGCACGGAAATTTGAACGTTTAGCCTTCTCATACGCATTTTCATTAGTCTTACGTTTAACACGCCGCCGTAAGCCGCAATGCTTTTCCCTTGGCTTCCTTTGGAAGTTTTTACGAGCATGTAGCGCATGCCGTTTCCCATTTTAGTTCCCATTCCGTGCATCATGTAGTGCATTGAGCTCTTTGCGGTTCGCGCCTTGAAATTATTGAAGTACAAATCTCCAAGCAGAACGGACTTGTAGCCGATTACCTGCCCACGGTTGTTTTTAACAGGTTTTGTTCTGTCGAAAAACTGAGCCGAGGCATAATCGATTGTTTCCGAAGCCCCTTGTCCGTTGGCGTTTTCAATTTCAATTTTACTAAAGCTAATAATATTAAAGTATTTTTGAGGCGAAGGATTTACCTGCCCCGTGGAATCGTAATTTGCAGAGAAGGCTCCGCCGTCTGCAGTAGGAGCAACGTTTTCCAATTCAAGAACTTCCGCCGAAGAGTTCGATGAATTTTGTTCCACCGTAAGCTCGGTTAAATTTGGACCGTTACAGGCGTAAAAGGTAGCCAGAATTAAAAACGCAATATGTTTAATATTCAATTTCATTTCTTCACAAGATAGTTAAATTTTAATAAAAGTTAAAGCGCCCGCAACGGCAGGCGCTTAAAATAATCAGGGCAGAACCCTGTAGGGAATTCCCCACGAATCTTCCTCCACGCTTTGCGCGTCGTCGTAAATTACGCCTTTGGGTAACAAATTAATTACGGCGTGCTTCCAACCGGGGTAAGCCCTCGTTTTGTACGTGCGTTCAAAAACTCTGTCGTAAAAACCGCCGCTCTGCGTTTCCGAAACAAGTTTTAACCTTACTTTAGCTCTTTCCACTTTATTGTGCATCATTGCGCCGTAAGTTAACGTAACGAAATCCGTGTCCGCGTAAGCGCTTTGAACTTCCACTCTTACTTTAACGGCTCTGTTCTTTCCGAACTGCGGCAATCCCATCATTCCGCCCATCATGTGATGGTGCATTCCTCCTTGAGAGAACCCAAGGTTAATGTAAGTGTTTGCCGGGTCGGTAACTTTTAACGTATCTCCATCGGCGAGGAAAACTGTTACCGATTTTATTTTTGCGTTTTCTGTCATTGTACCGCCGTGCGGTAGCGAGATTGCAATTATTCTCCAGTTCCTTTCCGGATTGCGGGTGTTGTTGAATTTTTCGAATATAATGTTTCGTGTGATTGTAGTGGTGAAATCTTTTGTGATTACAGTGTCCACAACACTCGAATCTCTAACGGTAAATTCCGTGTAGGATGCCGCAATGAACAATCTTCCTTCAAACGTTCTCGTTAAAACGCCGTAAGCTGTGTCCCCTTTAATTGTTACGTCCAGATTTCGG
>JALWSN010000403.1 GCA_027080245.1 Ignavibacteriales bacterium
GTGTTTGTTAAAGCGTTTGTGGACGAGCACGGCATTGTTAAAAAGGTTGAATTAATTAAAGGAATTGGCGCCGGTTGCGACGAAGAAGCAATGAGAGCCGTTAAAGCTACAAGATTTAAACCCGGAATGCAAAGGGGCAAACCCGTTAAAGTGCAAGTTTCCATTCCTGTTTTGTTCAAGTTGCAGTAGTTTTTTTAAGGATTGAAAATGAAAGAAGCGCCTCAAAAGGGCGCTTTTTTTGTTGGAGTGAATAATTATATTAAATTGTTAAATATTTTTATTGTTTTTGTGGGTTCAAGTAAAATAGCTTTTTCAAAAATTTAAGGATAGTTAAAATATTTTAAGAGTCTTTTAACATGAAGCAGTACGAAGCGGTAATTAAGGTAATGGAAGAAAATAACGGATTTGCTACCTTATCTTATTTGTACGAAAATGTGTTGAAAATAAAAGAGTGCGTTTGGAAAACCAAAACGCCTTTTGCGAGCATTAGACGTATTGTTCAAGAAAGAGACGAGATATTTAAAATTAAACCTGGTCTTTGGGCGCTTAAGAAATACAAAGACAAATTACCGCCAGATGTAAAAGCTCTAATGGAAGAAGGGCAGAACAAACTTTCTAAAAACGAAAATACACATACGTATTATCAATTGTTATTGGTAGAAATAGGAAATTTAAAGAAATTTCAAACTTACGTACCCGCCCAAGATAAAAATAAGAATTTTGCTAATAAGAGGTTAAAAGATATTGTTACGATTGAGAAAATTCCACAATTTACGTATTCGAATATTGTTAAAAAAGTTAAATCGATTGATACATTTTGGTTTAATGAACGAAAATTTCCCGCGGATATTTTTGAAATTGAACACACAACTCATTTTAAAAATTCTCTGTTAAAGTTTTTGGAATTGCAAGATTTTAAAACAAATATGTTTATTGTAGCTGACTCTAACAAAAAGAATGAATTTAATAAAATGTTATCGTTGAATGCTTTTTTGCCAATAAAAAACATTGTTAAATTCTTAAGCTTCGAAGAAGTTGCAAAATGGCATTCTAAATTAACAGAACTAATGGTTGTAGAGAATTATCTTAATATTTAGATTATTCCTACCCCTTCGTCTTAAACCTGTAAAAATCTTCGCTTGAATTTTCTTCGTAATAGTCGAAAACATTAAAGCCTTCAAGGCGAATTTTCATTGTTTTGCCAATAGTTTCGGAACTTTTTTGCGTAGAACTTTGCCTTGCGTTACTCCTTCTAAAGTTAGGCGATTCTTCCGTAAGCGTAGAAAGCCTTGTGTAAAGCGGCTCGTGAGGCATCGTTTGGTTTAGAGAGCGGCTTCCGTTGTTGACTGAAGCGGTAAGTCTGCTCCCTTTTTGACGGCTATTTTTGTCGTAAAAATATTGGGTGTTAAAGTTTTTCTTGATTCCACTTGCAGGCGCTGAACTTGCCGATGCCAGCGCAGGCGTTAACCCGCCGCGAGAATTCTGCCTGAATTTTGTCCTTTTCCCTTCCTTAATTTTGAACGCAATGTAAGAAAACGTAACTACCGCTACAAACAAAGCGCCAAAAATAAAAAGACTTTTGTAAACTATTGCTAAAAGACTCATTTTTACCTCCCCGTTAAAATAAGTTTAATAAAATGCAACAATAAATGTGCCATTGCGATTTTAATCCGTTTTCGTAGAAAAATTCTAAATTCTTCTACCAAAATGAGTTAAGTGTTCTGATTTGAGACTCTTTCTTAACCCCTTTACTCTGTTTTACTGAATCATGGAAAAATGCTGACTAAAATCCATCATTGAACGGCACAATACTAAGTTTAACAATTCAAACCATACAGACTAAACAACAACAAATTTGATGATTTACAAACTAAGTGGGAAGGATTTTGGCGTTATAGCCTTTAGTTTGTTGAAAATTAAAAAAGGGGGCAAAAGCCCCCTTGGAATAATTCAATTCGCCAAGGATTTAGATCTCGAATTTAATTCCCTGAGCAAGCGGCAATTCGGTGCCGAAATTAATTGTGTTTGTTTGCCTGCGCATGTAAGCTTTCCATGCGTCCGAGCCCGATTCGCGACCGCCGCCGGTTTGCTTTTCGCCGCCGAATGCGCCACCGATTTCAGCGCCTGAAGTGCCGATGTTAACGTTGGCGATGCCGCAATCGCTGCCCCATGCGGACAAGAACTCTTCGGCTTCGCGTAAATCGTTGGTGAAAATGGACGACGAAAGCCCCTGCACAACGTCGTTCTGAATTTCAATGGCTTTTTGCACGTCGCCGGAATATTTAATCAAATAAAGAATAGGCGCGAAGGTTTCTTCTTGAACAATGTTGTAGTGGTTTTCCGCTTCGGCGATTGTAGGCACAACGTAACAGCCGGATTCGTAGCCTTCGCCTTCAAGTACGTCGCCGCCGTAAACAATTTTACCACCTTCGTCCACTAACTGTTTTAATGCGCTCTTAAACATTGCAACAGCGGCTTTGTCCACAAGCGGTCCAACGTGATTCCCTTCGTCCAGCGGGTTGCCTATTTTCAGGCTTTTGTAAGCCGTAACTAACGATTCTTTTACTTTGTCGTAAATGTCCTCATGAACAATTAACCTGCGGGTTGTGGTGCATCTTTGTCCGGCGGTTCCAACCGCGCCAAACACAATAGCCGGAATTGCTAATTGTAAATCGGCGCTTGGCGTAACGATGATTGCGTTGTTGCCGCCTAATTCCAAAATGGTTCTGCCGAATCTGCCTGCTACCACTTCCGCCGCATGGTTTCCAACTCCGATTGACCCGGTAATCGAAATTAGGGGAACGCGTTTGTCGTGTAAAAGTTTTTCTCCAATGGAGGAGCCCTTTCCAATAATTAAGGAGAACAATCCCTCGGGCAGATTATTTTCTTTAATTACTTTGGCAATAATTTTTTGGACTGCAATGGCGGTTAGCGGCACTTTTGAAGAAGGCTTCCACAAATTTGTGTCGCCGCAAACAGTTGCAATCATTGCGTTCCAGGACCAGACTGCCACCGGAAAGTTAAAAGCCGTAATTATTCCAACAACGCCCAACGGATGATATTGGTCGTACATTCGATGTTTGGGGCGCTCCGATTGCATTGTGAATCCGTAAAGCTGGCGGGATTGCCCGACGGCAAAATCGCAGATGTCAATCATTTCCTGAACTTCGCCAAGTCCTTCCTGAATTGATTTCCCCATTTCGTACGAAACTAACCTGCCTAACGGTTCTTTGTATTCTCGTAAAGCCAATCCTATTTGGCGAACAATTTCGCCGCGTTTGGGCGCCGGAACTTTACGCCATTCCTTGAACGCCTGATGGGCTTGCGTTACAATATTGTCGTAGTCGCTTTCTGAAATCAAATAAACGGACGCAATTGTTTTGCCGTCAACGGGCGAACGAACTATTAACTCGCCCTGGTCCGTTGTTTTTACCCAATTTAATCCCGTCGAGCCGCCGTAATTTTTTTCTTCGATTCCTAATTCTTTTAAAAAGTCCATTATTACCTCTCTATTTTTCTAAATAACAACATACGATTCTAATATTTAAATGAATGAAAATCAATTTCATTTTAAAAATCATTTTCCTTTGTAAAATATTTTTGCTTTGGCAATTTTTTGTAATTAACAAAAGTTTTATTTTTTTACAGCTACCCTGCGACCTTTGAATAATTTTTGGGTGGAAGGATTTGGAATAAATTGGCGTTAAGCTTTGAAATCAGCTCCCTCTCAATCAATGCGAAATTTTAATCAGCGTTCCTTTCCTCCCCGTCCTCATTAGCATTGGTGAAAGTATTGGATTACTTTAGACCCTTCTCCACTGTTAAGCAATATTTTGTAGCGCAGATTGGTTTCCGTAACGCAAGCTGCGGGGCGGAAACAATCTGCGAGAAAAAATAAAAATGTACAGAATATTAAAAGCCTTGAACCGCCAATGTAAAAAAATGGGAAGACCGGAAAAACTTCCAAAGGGTAGGAGGCTTTTAATTCGATCTCCATCTTGAAGTTCTCCCTCCTCTTCTCAAAAGGAGGCCGGGGTGGAAGTGTAGGAAGAGTCTTAAGGAATAAGTCGTAAGTAATAAGTTTTTGAGTTTCAGCAAATTTCAGGAATTCTTTACATATTTGGGGGATGCGTAGCAAGAAGCCCGTCTACGTCTGTGCTTCGCTTGACTTCGCCGAGACAGGCCGGATGAATTTTTGGATGATTGGATCGGTAAATTAATAAG
>JALWSN010000404.1 GCA_027080245.1 Ignavibacteriales bacterium
CGAACAACCTGACCGCAAGGGCGAAAGGCTTAGTGAAAAGCCCTAAAAATTCCACCACAAACATAATAGGCAAAAGCAGCGAAGGAATTCCGTGCGGAAGCATAGCTTTGAAATAGCCGAAAAATCCGTATTTGCGCATTCCCGAAGCTTGAATTACAAGAAACGAAATTGTCGCAAGTGTAGCCGTAACGGAAATATTGCTTGTGGCTGTGTTGCCGTAAGGCACAAGTCCAAGCAAGTTACAAACAAGAATAAAGAAAAATACAGTCAACAAATAAGGAACATAACCAAAGTATCTTTCCCCTATCGTCTCTTTGGCAATATCGTCTCGCACAAAAACAATCAACACTTCGAGCATGTTTGTAAAGCCTTTGGGAACAAGGGACTTGCGGTAAGCTTTAGTAGCCGAACGAAAAACAAGTATCAAAATAATAGCCGCAACCCACATGAAAATAACATGCTTCGTAATTGAAATGTCCAGCCCGAACAAATGAATTTGAGGCAGATGTAACACTCCGAAAGGATCGAACGGGAGTTCTTTACCGTCTAAAATGTGGTGCATTATCCAGCCTGCGCCGCCGCCTTCTTTTGCCGCCGCCTTTACGGTATCCGCAACTGCGCCTACAGTTTCTACTACCATTATTCTTTAATTTTTATTATTGAACCTATTGTAAAATCTTATTTCTAAGAATAATTGAATAAAATAAATTACAAAGAATACTAATATAAATTCATTAATGCCAATTTTCAAGAATTTTATGATGATAATTATTGAAATAATTATAAAAAAAATTCTAAAAACCATCCCTCCCAAGTTAAAAATAATGAACGTTTTATTGCTTTTGTTCGAAGTAAAAAGGAAGAAAACAATAGCTAATAGAGAATTAAAAAAATTTAGCCCGATAGCATATTTTGCCGCCTGCCAAAAACGCGGTGTTAACAAATTAAACGCGGGGAGCAGAAGCGCAAGAATAAATAAAAAAGAATACCCGCCTATCAACCAGCCAATTGTTTTCGAAGAATTATTTTTTCCCATTATTCAGCTTCATTACTTCTTTAATAAAGTTGTAGATTCCCGCAAAACCGCCTAAAAACGAAAAGCCAATAACAAGGTAAGGGGAAGTCCCAAATTTTTCGTCCAGCCAGCGTCCCAGAAAAAACATCAGAATTATTGTGGCGGCTAATTGAGTGCCCAATCCCATGTAGGGTCCAACCTGATTTATTGTGGTCGTTATTTTTTTGGAATTTTTAGTTTTCATCTTCCCCTAATTTTTCGCGTAGCATCTGGCTTTTTCCGTCGAACAGTGCTCCTTCTTCCACTACGAGGGTTTTTGCGGAAAGCTCCCCTTTAAGGATAGAGCCCGATTCCAGAATTACTTTTTCGTGCGCGAAAACCGTTCCTTCAACTTTTCCGCTAAGCGTAACGTTTTTGGCTTTTATTTCGCCCGTTACTTCCGAAGCTTCGCCAAGCGTTAAATTTCCGTTAACTACAATGTCGCCATTTAAAGTTCCGTCCAGTCTTAAATTACCGTCGCTGTAAATTCTGCCTTCAACCTTTACGCCCGCGCTTAAAATACTAACCTCTCCAACCGGTTCAAGGTTTTTCTTAGACGCCATAAAATTTCCTCTATTTATTTAACAAATATTTTTCAGGATTAACGGCTTTGCCGTTTTTCCAGATTTCAAAATGAACGTGAGGTCCCTTTGTGTTCAAGCCGGAATTGCCGCTAAGAGCAATTATTTCCCCTCTTTCCGCTCTTTGCCGCTCCCGCTTTAAAATGCGCGAAAGATGTTTGTAAACTGTAATAAAGCCATTCTTGTGTTGTAAAATTATCGTGTTCCCGTTTTCGGCTGTGAAGCCGGCAAAAACAACCAATCCGCTCATTGCCGCAAAAACAGGCTGTCCAATTGCTTGCGCAAAATCCAATCCGAAATGCCCCGTCTTTGGATTGTAACCGTTTACGATTATGCCTTTTGCCGGACGCAAAAAAAATATTTTATTGCTGTCCGGCGGAGCGAAAATCCAATTAAATATTTTCATAAAAACCGAAAGAACGTTTCCTTTATCTATTTTGGGATTGTATTTCCAAACGCTGTCGGTTTTCCTCAAGGAATCAATCGCGGCGGAATCGGAAAGGGAAGAATCTGCCCCGGCTAAAATTAACGCAAATTTTAACTTTCGATTAGTGGAAGCAATTTCGTTTAATTCCTTTGTTAAATACTGAATTTGCGCTTCCAGGATATTAATTCTTTTCTCCTGAACCTTTAACTTTTGATTTTCTAAAATAAAAATCCATTCCTTAGCGGGCGTTAAAGCTAAAATTGTGATTGTGGCTACAAATACAGTAAAAGAATACCAGAAAATAATCATTAACAATTTTGTTAAACTTACTTTGTACCGCCGCGTGTGCAAAACGGGTAGGTTAGGCGTGATGTAAACCGAAGATTTTTTTATTTTTTTAAGATTCAGGATTTTTACATCCCCGCTAATTTATTAAAAAATAAAAATTTAGTTGTTAAAATATAAAAAAATCCCTTAAAAATAACCTGCGTATCCTAAGTTGAAAATTCTTTGTGGGAAATAGTATTTTGCCGTACCCTCCCTCTTAATCCATTCCGCTCGCTAAATTTCTTTCCAATTTCACAACAACAATTTGCCATTCACAATTTACAAATTCACCCTAGCGCAGCAAAGCCGGCAACCAAATCCCAAATATTACAAAAGTCTGAAGATATTTTAACGGTAAAACCCCAATTTGATTGAGGATACTATTATTACGATACATCTCACCTTAGGCTGTGTTAATTTCACTTATTTCGTTTAAATGACATGCTACCCTTTGTCATATCGAACTCCGATTCATCGGGGGGAGATATCTCTAAAACATTCTCCAAGAGATTTCTCCTCCGCCAAGGCGGGATCGAAATGACACCCTTTATTGTCATATCGATCCCGACTTGTCGGGAGAGATATCTCTTTTATCTTTTGCATTCTTGAAAAAAGAAATTTCTCAGTCGTCCCGCAGAATGCGGGACTCCCTCGAAATGACAACCTTTGCTGTCATTCCGAACCTCGACGAAGTCGAGAGTGAGGAATCTCTTTCACCAAAAATTCTACAGATTTTGATGAGATTTCTCCCCCCGATGAATCGGGGGTCGAAATGACAGGAAACACTTTGTCATATTGACACTTCCTTGGCGGGGGAGATATCTTTCTTCATTCTAGTACGGCAAAGCAGTTAGCCAAATATTGAGATTGACAAAGTGGTTAAAATTTTTTAATCATTCATCAGTTCAGCTATCCAACCATTCTTTTATTAAAGGTAAGAATGTATTAATAAAATATTTTGACAAAAAAACGAAGATTTGATTGAGGATACTATAAACCATTCACAAAATATTCTTCCAATTCTTTAATTACAACGCCGGGCGTCAGTAATTTTCCACAATCGAAAGTTCCTGTTGGGCAACTTGTCTTTCCGTGAACTCCACAGGGTTTACAGCTTAATTCATTGTAGCTCAGAGAGCGGCTGCCGTAAAGGTAAGGGTAAAAACCAAACTCGGGAACGGTCGAAACATAAAGCGTAAGCGCCGGAACGCCCGCCGCCATTGCCATGTGCACGGGGGCGCTGTCGTTGCTAATTAAAAAATCGCATTTCGAAATTAAATGAACGCTCTCAAGAATTTTTAATTTACCCGCTGCGTTAAAAACCGCCCGGTTGTTTCCTCTCAATTCCTCGCACAATTCAAATTCTTTCGGTCCGCCAATCAAAAATATTGCAAAACTTTTCTTTGTTAAAAATGCGATTATTTCCTCAAAATATCCTTTGGGATAAACCTTTGTTGCCCACACGCTGCCGGGCGCCAAAGCAACATTCTTTCCGGACGAATGATTTTCAAAAAGCTTTTCGGCTTTTAATTTTAAATTTTCAGTAATCTCTAGCTTGGGTTGTATTTTCCAGTTCTCACCTTTAGTAAATTCAAAATCGAGCAGACTTAAATTCCGCGCCACCTCGTGAATCTCCTTTCGGTATTTAACTTTCTCCTTGTAGACAAACGCGGCGGAAGCATTATTAAAACCAATTGATTTCTTGCCCCGCGTAAAAAATACAATTAAAGCTGAGCGAAAGGAACGATGCGGGGAGTAAATTAAGTCGTATTTAGTTTTGCGCAACTTCAGCGCAAACTTAATTGTGGAAAGTATTCCGCGATGCTTT
>JALWSN010000405.1 GCA_027080245.1 Ignavibacteriales bacterium
TTGTTGGGGAAAAAACAGAAGTAGAACTTGTGAATAATAAAAAAGAAATAGATTATTATGAAGTTACGATTACTGAAATTTTTTACAACGGAAAACCGCACAAACTCATTAGCTTTTATGATATTTCGGAGAAGAAAAAGGAAAATAGAAAATTACACCACTCAAAGAATAAATTACAAAGTAATGAATTACTCTACCAAAGTATCTTTGAACATTCTTTAGCAGGAACTTACGTTACAAATTTAAAAGGAGATATTATTGAAGCTAACCAACAATTGGCAAAAATTCTCGGTTACTCTACCGTAGATGAATTAAAAAAATTAAACTTTGCGGAGTTTTATTATGACCCTGCCCACAGAGACAATTTCATTAACGAATTGGTTGTAAAAAATTCTTTGAAAAATAAAAAACATAAATTAGTTAAAAGAAATGGGGAGGTTATTACTGTTCTCAAAAATTCTGTTATTATTGAAGATTCGTTGTATAATGAAAAGAAAATATTGAATATTCTGATTGATATTACCGAGTTAGAACGTCAAAAAAATATTTTGGCGGCTATTAGCGATGTAACGTTAAATACATTAACTGATGAAAATATTAACAATTTCTCAAATAAATTTTTAGAAAGACTTGGAAAAGCAGCGGAAATAGACAGGAGTTATATTTTCTACGTTGCAGAAAATGAAAAAGGCGAAGTTTTTGCAAGTCAAAAATACGAATGGGTTAAAAAAGGAATTAAACCTCAGATTTCAAATACTGACTTGCAAAATTTTCCAATGGTTAAAGCTGGTTTCCAACGTTGGATAATAGAATTAAAAAAAGGCAAATGCATAAAAGGTAATGTTAAAGATTTCCCTAATTCGGAAAAAACGGTTCTTGAACCTCAAAACATCAAATCAATTTTGGTGCTACCAATTTATTCAGGTAATATGTGGGTAGGTTTCATAGGTTTTGACAGCGTTAAATTTGAAAGAGAATGGACTGATTCTGAAGTGAACGTTCTTAAAACAGCAGCAACCATATTCGAAACGGCAAAAAATCAAATAAAATTAAAATACGAATTAAAAGATAAATACAAAAAATTAAAGAATCTTTATCAAATAGCTAACGCTGGATATTTTGAGTATGATTATGAAACAGACATTGTAAAATTTGATAAAGGTACCGAAAAAATAATAAAGGAATTACAGCATTTGCAGGAAGTTGGACCAATTAGAATTGAAAGATTAATAAAAGGACAAGAAATTCAAAAATTTAAGCAAATAATTAATTCCGCTAAAGAAAGTGGAGGTAAATTTGAGCATATAATAGAAATTTCAGGAAAGTCAGGTTCGAAAAAAAATTATTTAATTAGAGGAGAGATATTTGCTACCGATGAAAATAAAGTAAAAGCAACTGGAATGTTTTTGGATGTTAGCAACGAAATAAGAATACAAGAAAAACTTAAGATGTTTGAAACAGTTGTTAAAAGTAGCCCTGCTCCAGTTTTAATTACTGATTCAAGTCAAAGAATTTATTTTGTTAATGAAAGCTGGGAGAAAATGACCGGCTGGAAATTTGAAGAAGTGAAGGGGAAAAAACCTTCAATTTTGAAATCGGGAAAAACTAATGACTCATTTTATTCAAATATGCTTTCGCAAATTTATTCAGGTAAAGGATGGAGAGGGGAAATATTAAATAGAAAGAAGAATGGGGAATTGTTTTGGGAAATTCTTTTAATCAAGCCGCTTTTGAATGAAGATGGAAAAATTACTCATTATATTTCAGTGGCATTAGATATTACCAGAGAAAGGAAGCTTTATCGGGAATTATTATTGGCTAAGGAAAAAGTCGAAGCGGTCGATAAATTAAAAACCGAATTCTTAGCTCAAATCTCTCACGAATTTCGCACTCCAATAAATACGATTGTTAACTTTAATAATATTATTTTTGACGAACTTTCACCTGAATTGACAGGGGAACTTCAGTTTGTAAAAGAAGGAATTGAAGATTCAACGGAAAGATTAATTAAATCTGTCGATTCAACTTTGCTTGTTTCCCAAATTTTAAGCGGGAACTATAAACCTAATGTAACTCGAATCAATCTTTACAAGGATATTTTAATCCCTATTTTTGAAAAAGAAAAAAAACGAGCTGTTAAAAAAGGGATTGACTTTAAAATTTTACCTCCAATTAAAGAACCGATTGTTCAGGGCGATATTTATTCGTTGGAAGAACTTTTCTTTGCAGTAATTGACAATGCGCTTAAGTACACAACGAAAGGCACGGTTGAAGTTAAAATAGAGAACATAAATGAAAACAAAATAATAGTAGTAATAAAAGATACCGGACAAGGAATGAAAAATGAATTCTTGGAAAAAGCGTTCTCTCCGTTTGCACAAGGAAATGAAGGGCTATCACGTAAATATGAAGGGATGGGGTTGGGTTTAACATTAGTAAGTTTGGTTGCTCAAATTAATAATATCAAATTATTTGTAAAATCAGAATTAAATAAAGGTTCGGAATTTTATTTGACATTTAGCAAATAAGTTCGAAATTTTTTTGAATTGTCAATTTATTTGATTATATTGAATTAACGATAAATAAATTATTTTTTCCCACTCCTAATAATCATTCCAAGAATACATCATTTTATTAGAGTAAAATAATAATCATACAAGAATTTTAAATATCCCTAAAAACTAAAAGGCTAATTTTGACTCTATTTAAATTTAAATTATACATAACTAACAAATCACCCAAAAGTTTACAAGCAATTACTGAAGTAAAAGATTTGCTAAAAAATATTTCAATGAATAACAAGATTAAAACAGAGCTTAAAATTGTTGACATACTTAAGGAAGAAGAGCTCAACGAAAACTGGTTAGTGGTTACACCCATGCTTATTAAAACTTTTCCTCCACCGGAAAAAAGAGTTTTCGGAGATTTCTCAAATTTTGAGCAGACTCTTATTTTATTAGGATTGGGAGATTTAAAATTAGGCGAATAATTAACTGAACATTGCTTCTGTGGGGCAAGATTAAAGGCGATAAAAGATTTTACGAAATTAAATTTCTAATATTATCTTCCACTTAAATTTAATAGAGTTTTTCCATTTTTATTATTAAATTCTTTACTTAAATTTTTAATTCTCTACAATTAGGAATCAAATGAGTAGCAACCTGGACGTTTTAATTTTTGCGGCGCATCCGGACGACGCGGAAATTGCAATGGGGGGCACCATTGCAAAATTTTCTAAAAACAATTACAAAGTAGGGGTAATCGATTTTACAAGAGGAGAATTAGGTAGTAGGGGAAGTAAGGAAATTAGGGATAAAGAATCCGCCGATGCTTCAAAAATTTTAAAATTAGAAGTTAGGGAAAATTTAAATTTGCCCGACGGTCGCCTAAGCTTAAACGATGAATCATTAGAAAAAACCGTGACTAAAATTCGTCAGTACAAACCTAAAATTCTGTTCGCGCCTTATTTGAACGATAGGCATCCGGACCACATTGCGGCTGGTAATATTGTAAAATCCGCTTTTTTCTTTTCAGGAGTAGTAAAGTATTTAACGGAATTTCCTCCAGGAACGGCGCAAGATTATTACAGACCTAAAAAATTATTTTATTACATGCTTTCCTTTGAATTTAAGCCTAGTTTTATTGTGGATGTCTCGGACGTCTTTGAACTTAAAATAAAAGCAATCGAAGCTTACAAAAGCCAGTTTTTTAATGAAGAAGAAAATCGTGCTCCCGCTACTTTAATTGCTTCGAAGAATTTCAAAGATTTAATCTCTTCGCGTGCAAGGAATTTCGGCTTTCAAATTCGCAAGGAGTTCGGAGAGCCTTTCTTTATCGAAGAAGGATTGAATTTCGATTTTAACACTTATTTGTAAAATTTAATAAAAACTATTTAAGTATTTAGTATTAACTTATTGAAATCTAACAGCTTAACAAGCATTATTGAATATTTTTATTAAAGGAAATCCGAGGTTTTAAAATGAAGTTAAGCTTAGTAGGAACAGGCTTGATGGGCAATCCAATGGCAGTAAGGTTACATTCCGCTGGGTTGTTGAAGGGAGCATTTAACAGGAGCAAGGAAAAAACAAAAAATCTTGAGTCAAGTGGAATTAAAATTTACACTGATTTGAGAGAATTATTTGAAGAAAACGAAACCGTTATATTAATGCTATCCGATTATTCGGCAATAAAAAGTTTATTAT
>JALWSN010000406.1 GCA_027080245.1 Ignavibacteriales bacterium
GTTTGTTTTAGCAGATAGAAAAATCCACAAAGGAAAAGAAGAGTTTTTCTTTAACGAAGCTTATCTTTTGACGGAACCCAATGTGAGAGATTTTTTAAAAGCTTTTAAGAAATCCTTAGTAGGCATTGATTTGAGGCTTCATCTTAAAGAAAGCGGAGCGGTTAGAAATAGAGGCACCGGCTTCAGAATGAAAGAAAAATATTTGATTGAATTGTACAAAAACAAAAGGAAATTATTGTAAGCGCTTGAACGCCTAAATTAAACTTACTACTATTAGAGAACCCACCCCAAAATTTTTTAATTTAGACGAGCCGCATCGCCACAAATCTAAAATATTTGTCTAAATTTGTAATCCAAATATTTTCAATTATCTTAAAAGGAAATGAAATGAACTTTCGCAAAAAATTTCCATTATTAGATTACCTCGCAATGACAATCGGCGCAATTCTGATGGCGGCGGGAATTAGCGGATTTCTGATTGACGCCAAAGTTGTGCCCGGCGGCGTAACCGGACTGGCAATGTCGATTCATTACCTTACAAACGGCTCACTCCCGGTGGGACTTACAATCTGGTTGCTAAATTTACCCCTCTATTTTTGGGGCGTTCGGGAATTGGGCAAAAGATTTGGCGTTAGAACTTTTTACGGTTTTACCGTCAGCTCGTTTCTAATCGATTTTTTCCGCGGCGACATTCCGCTCTTTAAAAACATTAGAATTCAAAATCTCCCCTCCATTCAAAATCTATTACAAACGGATTTTCTTTTCTCGATAATAATCAGCGCGGTTTTGGTTGGAGCCGGCGTGGGAATTATTTTCAAATTCAAAGGAAGCACCGCCGGAACGGACATCGTGGCGGCAATAATGCAAAAACATTACGGACTAAAACCCGGGCAGGCAATAATGATTACCGATTTTGTAATCATTTCTTTAGCGGGAATCGTAATTCAATTAAAACATTTGTCCGTGGAAAAACCGGCGCTTGTGTTGACGTTCTACGCTTTGTTCTTACTTTTTATTTCAACCAGAATAATGGACATCATCATCGACGGGTTCGACTACGCCAGAATGGCAACTATTATTTCGGACAAAGCAGAGGAAATCTCAAAATTAATAATGTACGATTTTAGCCGGGGCGCTACGGCATTGAAATCCCGAGGCTTGTACAAAAATGTGGAAAGAGAAGTAATTGTTACAGTCGTCGCCTTGCGGGAAGTCTCCCGCTTAACCGAAGCGGTAAAATCGATTGACCCGAATGCATTCGTTGTAATCCACAACGTTCACGAAGTTTTAGGCGAAGGCTTTAGAAGAAGAATTTAGTAGAAAAGTATTTTTTCCGCGCAAAGAACACAAATGTCCTAGCGCGTCAAAGCCGACAACCAAATCCCAAATCTTAAATATTACAAAAGTCTGAAGATATTTTAACGGTAAAACCCCAATTTGATTGAGGATACTATTGTTACAATACATCTCACCATAGGCTGTGCTTCTTTCACTTATTTCGTTTAAATGACATGCTACCCTTTGTCATATCGAACTCCGATTTATCGGGGGAGATATCTCTAACACATTCTCCAACAGATTTCTCCCCCGCCGAGGCGGAGTCGAAATGAAAAGGCGCTACGCTCTTACGAAATGACAATTTGTCTTTACTGTCATTCCGAACCTCGACGGAGTCGAGTGTGAGGAATCTCTTTCACCAAAAATTCTACAAATTTTGATGAGATTTCTCCCCCGCCGCTGGCGGGGTCGAAATGACAGGAAACACTTTATCATATTGACACTTCCTTGGCGGGGGAGACTTTTACGTTATTTCTAAAAAGCAATTCCTTTTCTTCTCCACCCCATCCCTTTTAAAATCGCAGAAATATTTCATCTTATTGTCCCTCAGGGTTTTGGTTGGGGTGAATAAAATATTTGGTAATTCCCTTTTGTCCAAAACACATTTCGATTCAATTTATTTTGGACAGAAGCGTTAATAATAGTGCTTTTTCTAATTTGTCGGAAAACTTTTCGCCTCTTATTTCGTCTAAATTATTTAACCCAAATAAAATCAAGAGGTTGAAATGAAAAAAGTATTCTTTCCCATTTTATTCTCTTTCCTGCTACTAATTTCAAAGGTGAATTTTTCCCAGGTTAACGCAAGATTATTACAATACCCCGACGTTTCAAAAACACAAATTACTTTTGTTTACGCCGGCGACGTTTGGGTCGCGCCTAAAACAGGCGGACTGGCAGTAAGATTAAGCTCGCCCAAGGGCTCCGAAATGTTCCCGAAATTTTCGCCCGACGGCAAATACATTGCTTTCAGCGGGAATTACCAAGGAAATACGGACGTTTACGTACTTCCGGCAATGGGCGGTAAAATTCATAGGGTTACGTTTCATCCGATGACCGATAGACTTTTGGATTGGACTCCCGACGGCAAAAAATTGCTCTTTGTTTCTTCACGCAAAAGCGGGCGGCAAAGGTTCAATCAGGTTTACGAAATTGGTTTGAACGACCCGCTCCCTAAAAAATTGCCGGTTCCTTACGGGGAGTTCGCAAGTTTAAACAGCGACGAAACAATTTTGGCTTTTACTCCGCGAACAAGATTATTCAGAACTTGGAAGAGGTACCGCGGCGGGATGGCTACGGACATCTGGCTTTTCAATCTTAAAACTTTCGCTTCGGAAAACATTACCAACGAAGACGCCAATGACGAGCTGCCAATGTGGCGGGGCGACAAAATTTACTACCTTTCCGACGCTGGAAAAGCCGAGCGGTTCAACCTGTGGGTTTACGACACAAAAACAAAATCCAAAAAACAAATTACTTTCTTCAAAAATTTCGACGTTCATTTTCCCTCAATGGGTCCGGACGACATTGTTTTTGAAGCGGGCGGTAAACTTTACCTTTACAACTTTGCTTCCGCAAAATACCACGAAGTAAAAATTAACGTAGTTACCGATTACATTACTTTGCTGCCAAAAAATAAAAACGTTAGCGCTTACATTAAAGACGCTGCAATTTCGCCCGACGGAAATAGGGTGATAGTTCAAGCCCGCGGCGAGTTGTTTTCCGTTCCCGCTAAAAAAGGAATTATTTACGATTTGACTAATTCCAGTGGCAGCGCGGAAAGGTATCCCGCATGGTCGCCCGACGGCAAAAAACTGGCTTTCTGGAGCGACAAAACGGGCGAATATCAACTTACGCTTTACGATTTTAATTCGGGCGAAACAAAAACCCTTACGCACACAAAATCTAAATTTAAATACAATATCTTTTGGTCGCCCGACGGCAAAAAACTTGCCTGGGTAGATAACGCAATGAGAATTCGAGCTTTTGATTTTTCGAAAAATAAAATTATTGACATCGACAAAGGACTTTACCTTTACCAAGGCGGATTAGCTACTTTTGCAGTCAGCTGGTCTAAGGACAGCCGTTGGTTGGCTTATTCGCGCGGAATTAACAATCACCACGATGCAATTTTTATTTACGACTTCAAAAACGCTAAAAGGCATCAGGTTACTAGCGGTTTTTATTCGGATTCCGAACCTGTTTTCAGCACCGACGGCAAGTATTTGTTTTTCAAAACCGACAGAACATTCAATCCTGTTTACGGCAGCGTGGACAACACATTCACCTACCCTAACGCCACAAATATTGCTGTAGTTACTTTGAACAAGGGGGTAAAGTCAATCTTCATCCCTGAAAACGACACCGTTAAAGTTGAAACTAACAAAAAGAAAAAATCAAAGAAGAAAGGGGAAAAATCCCAAAAAGAGAAAGCCGTAAAAATAGATTTAAAGAATTTTGCCGAACGCGTTGAACTTTTACCGATTGATGCGGGGAATTTCGGAAAGCTTGCCGCAGTTGAGGGAAAAATAATTTACGTAAGATTTCCCAATAGCGGCGCGTCAAAAATGAAATCGGAAATTAAATATTTCGATTTGAAGAAAAAGAAAGAGAAAACAATTGTTAAAGCTTCCAATTTCAAACTTTCGGCAAACGGAAAAAAATTGCTCGTTCGCAAAGGCAAATCGTTCTTTATTGTGGACGTAAAACCCAATCAAAAATTAAAGGACAAAGTTCCGACGACAAATTTGGTAATGAAATTGAATCCCAAAGCCGAATGGAAGCAAATTTTTAACGAAGCGTGGAGATTGGAAAGGGATTATTTTTACGACCCGAACATGCACGGCGTTAA
>JALWSN010000407.1 GCA_027080245.1 Ignavibacteriales bacterium
TGAGAGATTACAAACTCTACCTTAAAGACATTGTTCAAGCAATGGAAAATATTGAAAGTTTTATTTCGGGAATGGATTTTGACAGCTTTACAAATGACGACAAAACTGCCAGCGCGGTAATGAGAAAGTTAGAAATTATTGGACAAGCCCGCAGAACTTTTTCTACGGGCTTGCCTAAAAACATTTTCAATCTGGAATGAATTTCTTATTCAGCAACTCCCTGAACCAAAATTCCATCTGTAATTTTAACGAATGAAAAAACTTCCCTCTAATTCCATGCCGTTCGCCGGGGTAAATCATTAATTCGAAATCTTTATTTAAATTTTCAAGCTTGTTTACAAACTGCATTGTGTTTTGGATGTGCACGTTGTCGTCAATGAATCCGTGCGTAATTAATAATCCGCCTTTGTACCTATCGGCGTAAGTTAACACGGAACTCTCCTTGTAACCTTCCGGATTCTCCTTTGGCCTGTCCATGTAACGTTCCGTGTAAACATTGTCGTAAAGATGCCAATCGGTTACCGAATACTGCGCTATTCCGTAATCGAAATATTTGGAGCCGTACGTCATTGCAAGGCAGGTAACGTAGCCGCCGTAACTTCCGCCGGTAATTGCAATTTTATTAGTATCCACAAAGCTTTTTGTTTGTAGCCATTTAACCGCCTCTATGTAATCGTGCATTTCCCATTTGCCCAAATGCCTGTGCATGTAATTTACGCCCTGCTTGCCAAAATGCCCCGAAGCCCTGTGGTCAACGGACATTACAATAATTCCGTTTTGAGCAAGATAGTAATTGAAAACAGACCAGCGGGAAAACCGATTGTGAACCGTGCCGGCGTTAGGACCGCCGTAAATGGAAATAATCACTGGGTATTTTTTCTTGGGGTTAAAATCGGGCGGCAAATACCAGATTGCGGGCAAATTCCAATTGTCGCTGGTTTTAATCCTGAACAATTCCACCTTTGCCAATTTGTAATCGTCAAAATTTGCCCCTTTGCTGTCCCCAAGTTTCTTAATTACTTTCCCGTTCACGCTTTTCAGGAAGATTTGTGTTGGAGTGTGAATGTTGCTGAAGTTGTCAATGAAAAACCGAGCCCGTGGAGCTATTCTGCACAAATGCGTTCCCGCAAGCTTTGTAATCTGGCGTAAATGCCTGCCGTTAAAATTAACTCTCATCAAATGATTTTCCGTCGATTCTTTAATCCATCCCTCGAAGTAAATTCTTCCCTTCCGCTCGTCCACGAAATCAATCTTTTTAACTTCCCATTTCCCTTTGGTTAATTGCTTTTTCAACTTGCCGTTCATTCCGTAATAATAAAGATGCGCCCAGCCGGACTTGTTTGAACGGATAATCATGCCCATATTTCTCTTAAGGATTTTCAAATCTTTAAACCATTCAACCCAAGTCTTTTGAGTTTCTCGGTAAAGCTCCGTTAAATTCCCGTTGGAAAGATTCATCTTAAAAATCTTGATTGAATCCTGATCTCTGTTCATCCATTGAATCGTAACGTATTTTCCTTCCGGCTGCCAGAATGGCCAGGCAATGTACTGGTCATTTTTGTAGTTGAACTTAGCCCAGGTAATTTTTCCGTTTTTAACGTCAACCACTCCAAACTTGACGAACGGGTCAGGGTCTCCGGCTTGCGGGTAACGTGTTTTTTCAAGGAAACCATGGACTCCTTTTGTGTGAAAAATCGGGTACTCCGGCACGGGCGAATCATCCGTTCGTAAAAAGGCAATTTTGTCGCTCTTCGGCGACCACCAGAAAGCTTTTTCTCGCGCGCTACGCCCGATTATTTCTTCGCCGTAGACCCACGAAGAATAGCCATTGTAAATCAAACCGCCGCCGTCGAAAGTTAAGCGTTTTTCCCGCTCGTTTTCAATGTTGTAAACGTAGAGGTCGCGCTTTTTTGTGTAAGCCACAAACTTTGCGTCGGGAGAAAATTTCGGATTAACTTCCACAGCTTCGTCGTTGGTTAATCTTTTAAACACTCTTTCATTTACGGAAAAGTAGTAAATATCATTTTTCTTCTTCAAAAGGAATTTGCGATAATCTGCGCTGTGGTCAACGGCTCGTTCGAGCGAGAAGCCTTCAGGCAAACTCTTGTCCCACTTCGAGTAATCGAGGTAAACTTTGTGTTCCCCTTGAACGCTTACAATTTCAATAACGTTTTTGCCATTGGAAGAAGTAAACTGCAAATAATGCGAAGCGTCCTTCCAGCCTAAAATTCTCGGCAAAGGTTTAAATAAACCTTCCCCGCCACCCATTAGTAATTTGGAGTAACTTAATTTTTTTGTTTGCGCGTGCGTGGCTACAAAAGCAAACGCAAGGGCAAAAAATAAAATCGTTCTTTTCATTTCCGCTCCGTTTTTAATTGAACAATGATTCAATAATAATCTATTTTAATTTAAAAAAATACGCCGCGCGGTTAATGTCGTTAAGGCTTTTAATTTCTCTTGAAGGATGTAAATATTGTGCTAAAAACTTGTAAATGCTAACGCGAATTTCCTTCGCCTGCTTACGGTCCATTCTGTCGAACGAATGCCCGCCTGGAACATTCTTGAAAATTTTGTATTTAAACTTTTTGCCGGCGGCTTTCAACGCCTGAATCAAATGCTCTACTTCAAGCACATTTACGTCAGCGTCGTTTGTGTTTGTGTGAATAAGCAGCGGCGTTTGAAGCTTTTCCGCGTTCCAAGCCGGAGAACGCCTCCGGTATTCCTGAACATTCTCGTATGCCGATTGACCTATGTGGTAATCCGCTTCGTAAAGATTCCGGTAAGCCTGAGTTTTGTAGCCCATTCTCGCAATCAAATCGCTTACGGGCACGCCGGCAAACGCTACTTTGTAATGTTTCGGATGATTAAAAATATTCATTAAAGTAATTAACCCGCCGTGACTCCAGCCGATAATCCCCACCCGGTTTTTGTCCGCAAAGGGGTAATTGTCCAACACATATTGTCTGCTGGCGTCAACGTCCTCAATCTCGCGTCCGCCGTAATCTATTTTTTTGTAATGCTCTTCTCCGTAACCTGTGCTGCCGCGGTACTCCGCCGCGACAACAATGTAACGCTGGTACATTAGTTCGCGAATAATGTGCGTGTAGTAAGTTGTGAAATTCGAATGAACCCCGCCGTGCGGAAAAACAATTAATGGGTATGTCTTGTTCGGGTTAATGTCCTTTGGAATAAAGATGTAAGCCCAGAATTTAACCGGATTGCCGGCTCCCTGTGCCGTTGGGTTTTTCTCTTTCCACTTCGGCGGACCGGCAATATAGACCTTGTCGATGTAAGCAACGTCCCCAACCCTTTGAAACCAAATTACGTCGTCAATCATTTTTTGCAATCGGTTCAAACGATGTTCAAGGTGTTCGTTGTAATTCTTTAATTCTTTAAGCTCTTTCTTAATTTGACTTTGCGCCTTCGTAATTCCGAAGGGAGAAACAAAAATAAAAATCCAAATTAAAATTTTAGTTCTCATTAATTTGCCTCCTGCTTACTTTTCAATTTTATTAAAATACTTAATGATGTACACGCTAAGCAACACATTACCCAGAATGAACGCCGCCACCGCCACAATAAAGGCGTTGCTTAATTCCCCGCCGCCGCTTAAATTAGTTAAAATCACAAGGTAGGAAATTATTAAAATAAAAAGGAGGGTTAATATTCCCGAGAGAAGCACAAACATTGAAATTTTTTTAACCGTAAAATTTCGCCTTTCCGGCGCAAGCCAATATTCCGAATTGGGAACGGACATCCATTCGTCGGACATGTGGTAAGGCAGTCTGCTTAGACCCCAAAATCCTATTGTAAACAAAGCGGGGAAAATCAAATTAATAATCAATGCTCTGTTTTTTTTGACAACGCTGTCCGCCTGTCCGTGGATGTTAAAATGAATAGCCACCTGTGGGGGTAGTTTGTCGTAATAATAAAATTGCAACGCCGCGCAAGCCAATAATAACAGTATCATCACGGCTATCGCCAATTTTCTCTCATTTATCTCCAAGGCTTTTAGCCTCTTTAATTATTTTGAATATATTTTTGAAAAATTCAAAAACAAACGACAACTCAAGCGTGTCTCCGTATTTTAGAACTGCGCCAAACCAATTTTCATTATGCCAAAAAGCTCCTTTAGTTAAAGCCCTTTCTAACGCCGCTTTAGGAAAAGGGTAAGCGGTAACGTA
>JALWSN010000408.1 GCA_027080245.1 Ignavibacteriales bacterium
CAATTACACCGTGCGGCAACGCCAATAGAACGTTCAGCAATGTATTGAAAAAGTCGCTCGAGTAAACAGAATCTACTTTTTCGTTTCCCGGCTCGAATTTAATCGTAAGATTTGGATCTGAAGCCTTAAATTCAACAAGCGCGTCCTTTTGAAATTGCTCAACAATGTTTTGCACGGTTTCCGCTTCGGCGGGGTCTAACAAAAATTTAACGTAAGCTTCGCGTGGAATAGCGTTTCTGAGCGAGCCGCCGCCAATTTCGTAGACCTGAAGTTTGTCTGTGGGCAATCTTGAAAGCAAGTAAGAGAGTAGCTTAATCGAGTTTGCTCTTTCCCTGTGAATGTCGAGCCCCGAATGACCGCCCGAAAGTCCCGTTACAATAATCTCGTAGGGAATAAAACTTGCGTTCGGATTCGCCCACTCAATTTTTAACTTGCCTACCGTGTCCTGCCCGCCGGCGCAGCCTACGTAAAAAACACCGTCTTCTTCCGAGTCCAGATTTAACAAGTACTTTGCGGAAATAGCGTCGGGCTTAAGAGCCGAAGCGCCCGTCATTCCGGTCTCTTCGTCCACCGTGCAAAGTATTTGCAACGGTCCGTGAACCGCATCTTTGTCCAGAGCTACCGCCATTGCGGCGGCAACGCCTATTCCGTTATCCGCGCCAAGAGTGGTGCCGTCGGCGGTAATCCAATCGCCGTCGCGCAAAATAGTTAACGGGTCGGTTTCAAAATTGTGCTCCTTGTCTTTGTTCTTTTCGCAAACCATGTCGATGTGTCCTTGCAAAACAACTGTAGGCGCGGATTCTTTGCCTTCGGTTGCCGGAACGTTAATCACAATGTTGCCGGCTGAATCTTCTGAAAAATCCAATCCGTGCTTGTTAGCAAAGCTTCGTACGAACTCTCTTATTTTTTCTTCTTTTTTGGAAGGTCTCGGCACCTGAGTAATGTCGTAAAAAATGTCCCACAAAATTTCAGGCTTTAATCCGTTAATAACTTCTTTACCCATAATAGTTCTCCAATCTTAATTATGTCTGATGTTTAAAATATCGCCGTCTTTAACGGTGTAGTCTTTTCCTTCAAGTCGCCACGCCCCAGCTTCTTTACATTTTTGAAAAGAACCGTATTTAATGAAATCGTCGTAGTGAACGACTTCGGCGCGAATGAATCTGTTGTAAAAATCCGTGTGAATAACTCCCGCCGCTTGCTGGGCGGTGTAACCCTTCTTAATTGTCCACGCCCTCGTCTCGTCTTCGCCAACGGTGAAGAAAGATTGCAACCCGAGGATGTCGTAAGAGGTCCTTAAAATTTTGGAAAGCGCCGATTCTTTAATTCCCAAATCTTCCATGAACATAAAACGATCGTCCTCTTCCAACTGAGCAAGCTCGTTTTCAATTTTAGCCGAAAAAGGAATTATTTCAACTGTTTTGTCGTTAAGCTTTTCCCTTATTGAATCAACTATTTCATCGCTTTCGGCGATTGTTTCTTCGTCCAGGTTTAAAGCTATTGCCAATTGCTTTAACGTTAACAGTTGAAATCCGGAAAGGAGTTTTAATTCCTCCTTTTTTAATCCGAGCGTTCGAAGCGGTTTTTCTTCTACTACACTATTGTAGCACTCTTCTATTAGAGTAATTTCTTTTTTTAAGTTGTCGTCTTTCTTTTTTTTGTATTCTTTGTTTAGTCTTTCAAGCCTCGTTTCAAGAAAGGCTAAATCGGAAAGCAGGAATTCGGATTCAAGGAAATTAATATCCCGCGCGGGGTTGATCTCCCCCATTGGGTGCGGCACGGCGTTGTTTTTGAATTGACGAACAACAAAAAACAGGGCATCGTTGTTTCGAACGTCATTTAAAAAAGCGGTGGTGATTTTTACTTTTCCGTCTTCGGACATTCGTAAGCCGGGCGTGTCGAAAATTTCTATTGTTGCGTTTACCTTCCTTTTAGGCTTGAAAATTTCCGTAAGTTTGTCCAAGCGTTCGTCGGGAATTTTCACAACTTCAATTTTTGATTCGTTCTCGGCAAAGCCACCTTCGTCCGACGCTTTGCCAATCAAAGTATTAAAAAGCGTTGTCTTTCCGGAATATTGTAATCCAACTAAACCAATTTGCATCTCAAACTCAATATTTTTTATTAGAAATTTAAATATAAGAATTTGTTTTCAATAAATAATGAAACCCTTTAACGGCGGCAGTTAAAAGTTAAAAAACAGCGCTAAAATTAAATCGGTCTAATTAAAAATTTCCTTTTTTCTATTTCTGAAATTTTAAATGGTTTTCGTTAAGATTTTTTTTAACCCTTCGTGAAAATGAATAATAAATGGTCATCGAATTATTTCCATTAATAAAAAATTTTTAATAAGTTTTAATCAACTAAAATGCCGAGAAAGCCGAGTTATTCTTTTTTCGATTTTAATTAAACGACAAGCAATAAAATCGAGAGGATACGATGAGCGCAAAATACAAAAGGCTGGTTGAGCGGGTAACGCAAATGGCTGGCGTTACAATCAATGGCGACAATCCGTGGGACATTCAGGTTAAGGATGAAAGATTTTACAAACGCGCGATTACCGAAGTGGAGCTTGGCATGGGCGAAGCTTACATGGACGGTTGGTGGGAGGCCGATCGGGTTGACGAGTTGATTTACCGGTTGGTTAAGGCCGACTTGCAGCAAAAGCTCAGAAGGAATTTGAAAGTGGCCTTGCAGCTTGCCGGCTTCTGGTTAATCAACATGCAAGCCCGCAGGCGGGCTTTTGAAGTGGGCGAAAAACATTACGATTTGGGAAACGATTTGTTCATGGCAATGCTGGACAAACGGATGAACTACAGCTGCGCTTATTGGAAGGAAGCGACTACGCTGGACGAGGCGCAGGAAAACAAGCTTGATTTAATTTGCAGAAAGCTCCAACTTGAAAAAGGAATGCGCGTGCTCGACATTGGCTGCGGTTGGGGGGCTTTCGGGAAATATGCCGCTGAAAAGTATGGCGTTGAAGTGGTTGGAATTACCGTGTCAAAAGAACAGGTGAAACTTGGCAGGGAATTGTGCAAAGGCTTGCCAGTGGAATTCAGGTTAATGGATTACCGGGAAGTGAACGAAAAATTCGACAGAGTTGTTAGCGTTGGTATGATTGAGCACGTGGGTTACAAAAATTACAGAACCTATTTTGAAACGGCTCGAAAAGCTTTAAAGGAAAACGGGTTGTTTCTGCTTCACACAATAGGCGAAATACGCTCGTTAAAATCAACCGACGCGTGGACTCACAAATACATTTTCCCCAACGGAATGCTTCCTTCGATTGCGCAGCTTGCAAAAGCCGTTGAGGGTTTGTTCGTAATAGAGGACTTACACAACATCGGCGCGGATTACGATAAAACATTAATGGCGTGGTTCGAAAATTTCAACAATAATTGGGACAAGCTAAAGGAGAAATACGGCGAAAGGTTCTACCGGATGTGGAAATACTTTCTCCTTTCAAGCGCGGGTTCTTTCAGGGCAAGGCACAACCAGCTCTGGCAAATTGTCCTCTCGCCTGAAGGCGTGCCCGGAGGTTACGTTTCCGTAAGGTGATTTTGTTGTGTTTGATTTCGGAAAAATCTAAAAATATTTTAGTTTTTAATTGGCTAACCCCGCAAATGCCCGATATTAAAGCTTTGTGGAAAATGAACGCCTCCGTCCCTTTATTTTACAAGCTTAATTAAGACTACCTCGGGCGTAGAGTTGTAACGTATCGGAGCAATGGACATCCCGAGCCCGTTGCAAACGTAAACCAAAAGTTTTTTGTAAAAGTACTTCCCGCTTACGTAAGGAGATTCGAGCATGCTTGGAGTTAGCTCAATGAATGGAAACAGAAAACTTAACTGTCCGCCGTGGGTGTGTCCGCAAAGGTAAAGGCCGTATTTGTATTTCGAGGCGGCTTCCATTAAAAATTTACGCGGTTGGTGAGTTAAAAGAATCTTAAAATCGTAAGCGTTGGAATCTAAAAGAGCTGGCAATTTGGCGGGCGAAATTTTTTTAACGTAAGTGTTCGTAACGAATGTAATAAGTAATTTGGCGGAATCTACGGGAATTACGATGTTTGAATTGTCCAGTAATGTAATTCCATTCAAAGCAAGCGCTGAAGAAATAGTTTTAAAACTTTTGTCTGGCGCGTTCGAGTAAGCCCAATAATCATGGTCTCCCGCGCAAGAATAAACG
>JALWSN010000409.1 GCA_027080245.1 Ignavibacteriales bacterium
CCTGCGCCGGGAATGCCTGTTATTCCAATACGAATCGATTCTTTAACATGAGGCAGAAGTTTGTTTAACAAAGTTTTGGCTTGCTCTTTATGGCGGGGGGAGGCGCTTTCAATTAAGGTAATGGCTTTGGCAAGCAGAACCCGGTTATTATTGATTATTCCGTTAAATAATTCATCTATGTCTGGCTGAGTTTTATTTTTTTTGTCGCTTTTAATTTTAAACCTCCGGAAATTTAGCAATTTAAGTTTTCGAATTCACAAATTTTTAATTTTAGATTCTCAGGAAGCGGTGCGGTTGTTTTGGTATTGAAATCAAAGGCGACGAGTACGGTAACAGCCTTTGCGGCTAATACAGATATCCCTTTCCGCAATCTCTCAAAAACATTTTCTATTTCGAAGCTTTTCCGGCTGATTTTGCTAACGCGGGAATAAACAAAAACTTCGTCTCCCAATTCAATTGGCGCAAGGTAAGAAATGTTTACGTTTGCTACCACCGCGCCAAAAGCAAGGCTGTCTTTGGGAAAATTAATTACGTCGTGAAAATAAGCTATTCTTGCTTCTTCCAGATAAGAAAGGTAAGTAGCGTTGTTTACATGCCCCATCGCGTCAAGGTCTGAAAAACGCACTGTTAATTTTGTTTTGTGTTTGAATTTGGCTAATTCTTCTTTGTAGTTCATTTACTAATTAGAAAATATTAGTTATTTTACATTGTTACAAAAATAAAGAAATTATTATTACCCGATGAATTAAATTTTTTCACTCATCCTAAAGGCCGTTGACGAACAATTTCAATGACAAACCGTTAATAATTGCGCACAGGGGAGAATCTTTCCTTGCGCCCGAAAACACAATAGCAGCAATTGAACTTGCTTGGGAAAACGGCGACGACGCCGTGGAAATTGACGTTCGCTTAACGAGCGACAACAAAATAGCGGTGATTCACGACGCGACCACAAAGCGTACCGGCAATGCCAACGCAAGAATTAGAAAGACACCGTTAAAAATATTGAAGGAAATTGACGTTGGAATATTTAAAGGAGAAAAATGGCGAGCCGAAAGAATACCGACTTTGGAAGAAATTTTGATTGCTTTGCCCCCACAAAAAATTCTTGTCGTGGAAATTAAAAGCGGTAAAAACATTATTGAACATATTGTAAAATTATTCAATAAAATAAAACCAGCGGAAAAATCGGTTAAGTTCATTGGTTTTAATTTAAAAACGCTAAAGTTGTTAAAGGGACAACTTCCCAAGTACGAATGTTTTTTATTGTACCAAATGAAATTTCCTTTTTTCATTAAGTCTATTGAATCGCTAATTAAATTGGTTCGGAAAGCAAATTTAGACGGATTGGATTTGTATTACAAAACGCTTAAAACCAAGGCCGACGTGGAAAAAATAAAAAATAGCGGATTGGAACTTTTTGTCTGGACGGTTAACGATCCCAACGCTGCTAAAAAGCTTGTAGAATGGGGCGTTGACGGAATAACCACCGACAAAGCCCAATGGCTACGGGAAAAACTTGAAGGCAACGTCTGATGTTTAAACTTTTTAAAAATAAGTCGAAGGAAAAAGAAAAAATAATAATTGGCATTCACGGACTTGGCAATAAGCCGCCGGAAGATTTATTGCGCGAATGGTGGTTTGCTTCGTTAAAAGAAGGGCTTGCAAAAGTTACCAAAGAAAATATTGAATTTAATTTCGAGCTTGTTTATTGGGCGGACGTAACGTATTCCAAACCTCTTGACCCAACAGAAACGGACGAGACTTCGGAATACTTCTTGGACGAGAGGTATCTGCCAGAATCCGAAAATACGAAAGAAGAAGAAAAGACAATTAAGCAGAACATGGTACAATATTTTAAGGACCAATTAAACCAACTTATTTTCAACGAGAAACTTCACTTTCATTATCCGGCGGTAACTGATTTTGTAATCTCGCACTTCTTTAAAGATTTGGCAGTTTATTTTACCGAGAACTGTGCCAGCGAGGGATTGGAAAATTGTTTAATCAGGGAAGTGATTAAAGAAAAATTGTTACGTACAATTGAGAAGCACAAGGACAAAGAGATTCTTTTAATCGCTCATTCAATGGGAACAATTGTAGCTTACGACGTTTTAAGTTCAATTGAGAACGAGCCGAGTGTTGAAATTCTTGTAACGTGCGCTTCCCCGCTGGGCGTTCCTTTTATTTACAATAAAATAAAACACGAGCAGGGAATTTCCGAGAAAGCTTTTACTCCAAATTCAATTAAAAAAGATTGGTTTAATCTCGCCGATTTAAATGACAAGATAGCGGTTAACTTTGAATTGGACAGCCTTTTTCTGCCGAACAAAAATGGGGTAAAACCCGAGCCTTTAGAGGTAGTTAACACTTACGAATTTAACGGAATAAAAAACCCACACAAATCTTACGGCTATTTGAGGACGCCTGAAATGGCCGGTATTATTGTCGATTTCTTAACTCAACCCGTAAAACAAAGGGCGGTCAAGGGATTTCTGCAACGAGTGAAAGAAAAAATGAAAATTTTTGGAAAGGGCAAAAATGAATAGAGATTTGATGATTAAAAAAATTGAAGACGTAAAGGAATGGGATATTATTGTAATTGGCGGCGGAGCCACAGGTGCGGGGATTGCCCTTGACGCAGCCCACAGAGGCTTGAAGACTTTATTGTTAGAAAAATTTGATTTTGGGAAAGGCGCTTCCAGCAAAAGCACAAAATTAATTCACGGCGGAGTTCGTTATTTGCAGCAAGGGAATTTCCCTTTGGTAATCGAGGCTTTGCGAGAACGAGGCATTCTTTTGAAGAACGCCAATCATCTGGTTTCAAATTTGCCGTTTGTCGTTCCGACCTACGATTGGTGGGAAAGCGCGTTTTACGGTTTGGGTTTGAAGCTTTACGACGCAATGGCTGGCAAATACGGATTTGGCGATTCTAAGATTCTTTCGAGAGACGAGACGCTTAAAAAAATTCCAACGCTTATCCCCGAAGGATTACGCGGCGGGGTGATTTATTACGACGGGCAATTCGATGATTCGCGCTTGTTAATTAATATCCTTCAAACTGCAGTAGAATTAGGGGCTACGACGCTTAACTACGCCGAAGTGATTGATTTTATTAAGTCAAACGGATTTGTTAAAGGAGTAGTTGTTAGAGAAAAAGAAAAAGAGAAGGAATATTTGTTAAAGTCGAAGGTAGTAATTAATGCGACGGGAGTTTTTACCGATGAAATAAGGCGAATGGACGAACCGGGCGCAGAAAAGCTAATGGAGCCAAGCCGAGGAACGCACATTGTTTTGGAGCGGGAATTTCTACCCGGGCATTCGGCAGTAATGGTTCCGCATACGGACGACGGCAGAATTTTGTTCGCAATTCCCTGGCATGGCAAAGTTCTTGTTGGCACTACGGATATGGAAGTAGAAAGCCCAACATCCGAACCAATAGCAACATTCGAGGAAATTGAATTTCTGCTGGAACATGCGGGACGTTACTTAACAAGGAAACCGGAACGGGAAGACATCCTTTCAGTTTTTGCGGGACTAAGGCCTTTAATTAAACAGGGTGGAAGCGAGGTGACGGCGAAGATTTCAAGGGAACATGCAATTCATATTTCAAAGTCGGGATTGCTTACAATAGCTGGGGGAAAGTGGACTACTTACCGCAAAATGGCCGAGGATGCAGTAGATAAAGCCCTTGCGCTTTGCGATTTTAATTTTCAAAAATCAAAAACGGAAGAAGTGAAAATTCACGGGTGGCTCGAAAAGCCGCTTAATTCAAAGCGTTTTGAGATTTACGGTTCGGACGCCGAAGATGTTGAAATGCTTTGCAACAAAGGGGATTGGTACGATTTAATTCATCCGCAGTTGAATATTCACAAGGGCGAAGTAATTTGGGCGGTCCGTAAAGAGATGGCAAGAAGCGTTGAGGACTTTCTCGCAAGGAGAAGGAGAGCTTTGTTCCTGAATGCACAAGCCGCAATTGAATCGGCTCCGGTTGTAGCTGAGTTAATGGCTAAGGAATTAAGGAAGGGAAAAGATTGGCGAAAGTCCCAGTTGAAAGAGTTTGAGAAAATAGCTAAGTATTATTTGCCTGTTTAGAAAGAGCCTTTACTCTTCAGAAAAATGTTCGTTAATAAGTTCCATTA
>JALWSN010000410.1 GCA_027080245.1 Ignavibacteriales bacterium
ACATTACACCTATTTTGTAAAGCATTGAATTACCGAAACCGCGTACGCCGTGGTAAAGCATCAGCCAGCCTTCGGAAGTTTTAATGGGTGGAGTAGAACCACCAATTTTGTCGGATTCCCAACTACCCGGGACGCAGGAAGCAAGTGCTCTGTAATTCCCCCAATGAATTAAATCAGGACTTTCGCTAATCCAAATGTCTCTCCGCGAACCGGCTTCGGGTCTGTCCACCTTGTAATACTTCCCGTTAATCTTTGCCGGGAAGAGTGCACAGTCCTTGTTCGAAGGTTCCGTAATTAATCCTTTGACCTTAAAATTTTTAAAATCTTTCGTTTCACTCAAAACAACCAACGGCATATATTCCGAATAGCCGGTG
Source organism: Ignavibacteriales bacterium (assembly GCA_027080245.1). GTDB lineage: Bacteria > Bacteroidota > Ignavibacteria > Ignavibacteriales > Melioribacteraceae > WFQV01. The sequence goes on from JALWSN010000410.1 coordinate 375, forward strand.
TAAGTCAAATAATAGACATCGTCAATTTTTACGATTCGCACGTCTTCTATTCCCCATTTAACGTAAGGGTAAAAATCACCGTGGTCTTCGGGTTTAAAGCACAAATCGTTTTCCACAGTAAAATTCACACCGTCTTTGCTAACTGCTTTCACAAAAGCCGATTTACCCGTCGGCATTTCAACTCTGCAAAGGAGCAAATATTCGTCATTGAATTTTGTTGCGCCCGCATTGAAAATACTATTAACTTTGAAAGGCACATTGTCTTTTGTAAGAATCGGATTTTTAGGATGTTTTAGCACTTCCATAATTAACCACCTTTTATTTATTCTTTTTGACCTGTTGAAACCATACTGTTAATAAAATATTTTTGGAAGAAAGCATACGCAATTACAATCGGTGTAGCTAAGAAAACCGAGGAAGCAAGTTTAACTCCCAGTTGCGATTCGGCTCTTCCGCCTACGACAAAAAGCGTTACCAATTGTGGCAAAGTCATTAAGCTTTCTTTACGAATTACAATTAATGGCCAAAGGACCTCGTTCCAGGAAGTCATGAAAGTAAGAATGGCAACGGTTAAAATAACCGGCACCGAGTTCGGCCAAATAATTCGGAATATTATTCGCAGTTCGCCGCAACCATCAATGCGTGCGGCATCAATTAAAGATTGAGGCAGTGAAAGAAAATATTGACGGAACATTATTATTCCAAGTGCATTGATTAAGTAAGGGACTATTAAAGCGTAATAAGTATCCGTCCAATTTAACTTCACCATTAAAATGTACTGAGGTATTAACGTTATTTGAAAAGGGATTGTCATTGTAAAAATGATTAAGTAGAAAATTAAATTTCTTCCTTTGAATTCCAACCTGGCAAGGGCATAGCCGATCATTGAACCAAAAACAAGCACACCCGTTGTAATTAAACCGGAGACAATTACACTATTAAGTAACGCCCGCCAAATCGGGATTTTTGCAATCATCTGACGGTAATTATCCAGCGTAACTTGAGAAGGCAGAAGCACAAGATTCCCAATTGCCTTATCGGGAGAGATAGAAGCAAGAAACATCCAGAGAAACGGATAAGTAAAAACAATAGCACTCACAATCAAAATAAAATAGAAAATTGTTTTCTTAATCATGTTCTTTTCTCAATATATTTTCTCTGAATAATTACAACCGCCATTATCAGCAATGCAAAGAATATTCCCAACGCCGAGGCGTAACCCATGTGGTAGTAAAAGAAACCTTGTTTATAAATGTAAAGCAAAGCGGAAAGCGTACTGTTAAGCGGTCCCCCGCCGGTCATAATATAAGGCTCAATAAACAAAGAGAATCCGCCGATTGTAGAAAGAATGACAACCATTATTATTGTCGGGTTAATGAGAGGCAGAGTTATTTTAAAGAACTTCTGCCAGTGGGACGCACCTTCCAGTTCTGCTGCTTCGTAATATTGTTTCGGTACGGTTTGTAGTCCTACTAAAAAAAGAATAATGTAAAGACCCACGTTTTTCCACGTTGCCATAATTGCAATCGAAGGCATTGCCATTTTAGTGTCTATTAACCAACCGACTTTACCCAGACCAATGTACATTAAAAATTTATTAAGCAAACCGGCATTGTAACCGTAAAGCTGCTGCCAAAGTATTGTAACCGCAACGCCCGAAACAATTACAGGCAGAAAGAACAATGCTCTGAACAACCCTTGGAATTTTAACTTCTGATTTAATATTTCCGCTAAGAATAAAGAAACAACCAACTCAAGCGGGATGTGAATCGAAAGGAAATAAAGTGTGTTAACCAATGCTTTCCAAAAAAGTCTATCGGCAAAAAGCCTGCGGTAATTTGCAAAGCCGGAAAATTTCATTTCCGAAATAATGTCCCACTTGAAGAAAGTGAGCAGAATGGAAAACGCAACAGGGAAAACCACGAACACCAAAAAGTGAACGATGTAAGGCGAAACCAATAAATACGGTGTTAATTTCCCTTTTCTCATTTTCCTACTTCGAATATAATAGATTAACTTGTTTCTCGGCGTCGTCCAAAGCCGCTTTAGGTGTTCGTACTCTGTAAACAACGCTTTCCTCGTAGGCTTGCGAAATAATGTCGAAAACCTCCTTCAAATAAAGCGCTTGGTCAATCCCCTTAATATGTAACGTTTGCCGTGCAAATTTTTTCATCATCGGATTTTTATTAAAATAATCTTCAAAAAGAGGGTTGCTCAACAAATCTTTCCGTCTCGGTAATTGATTTGTAATTTCAAGAAATTTCAACTCGTTCTTTTCGGACAAATAAAATTTAATGAACTCCCAAGCGGCTTGCGGATTTTTACACGTATTAAAAATAACAATGTTTTTCGGGTCACAATAAGTAATCGGTAGTTCGGATTTTTTACCGGAAGTCGGTAACGGTGCAAAGTCGTATTTGAAACCTTTCGGTTTGAACTTCTCGGTGTGTGCAATATCCCAGGGACCGGTAAACCTTGTTGCAATAACGCTCGAGAGGAAAACGTCCTGCCGTGCCGAGAGTCTTTCCTTGGGAAAATAATCGTGTACGTAAAGCGTTCTTAAAAAATTAAAGACACGAAGGGCATATTTGTTATTAAAAACCGCTTTGTTATTTTTAACCAAAGGCATTCCACCGCTTTCCGCCAAATAGAGCGGGTAAAAATCAAAAAGCCTCTGCCACCACGTAGGTAAAATCTCGGCATACCCGAACCATTTCGTAACTCTACCGTTGACCAAATTCTGCTTTTGAAATCTTTCCGCAGCAGTAAAGAATTCCTTGTAAGTTGTCGGAGGATTTTTAAATCCAATGCCGTCCAACAATTTTTTGTTGTAAATCATCATTATCGGGTTAACTTTCCAAGGCACTTGGTAGATATGCCCGTCGGCTGCTGTTACCTCTTTGATTGTTGAACTGTCGCAGCGGGAATAAATAAAATCCTTGAAACCCTTCAACGTATCGAGCGCCACAAGAATTTTTGCTTTTGCGTAAGCCTCAACGTCGCCCTGCCACATATTGGAATAAATATCCGGCGTCGTTTTGCCAACGATGGCTGCCAACACAACTTCTTCACTGGATTGCCCCTCAGGTACCGGCTGAAATTTTACCTTCTCATTAGGATGTGCCGCGTTCCACTCGGCAACCATCTTCCGTGCAAACTCAATCTCGTAAGTATTGTTCGACGACCAATACGTTAAGTAATTTCTCTTGCTGTTCCCACCCGTACAAAAAGTAAGCGACAGCAAAAGAATTGCAGACAATATTTTCTTAATTTTTCTCACCGACCAATTTTCCCCAGTGTTTCCAGCCTGCGTCAATAATGGGATAGGGCGTTCTCGGGATTAACCCTCCCTGCTTGACAATGTAAAAATTTATTTTCTTGTCTTTGTTTTCCTCAACGTTCAATTTATTCAGAAGATTTTTGTTAATCGATATTTTGTAATCTCTCTTTAATTTTCTCAGCAAGCGGAACATCTCAGCATCTAATTTTTTAGAGAGCTGTTTTTCATCTTGCTTCTCGGGTAAAGAGTTTTTCACTTCCCCGTTTTTCAACATAATCGAGGAAAGCAATTTATTCCGCAAAGCGCTAAAGACTATTTTCTCCTTCCACCAAGCCGCTTGACGTACCACCTCCGGTGAACAGTCGTAACCCGCCTGCCTTGCTTTTAACGCAAGGAAATTATCCCGCAGCATTCTCCAAACAAATTGTTCAACGGAAGAATAAAAATCATCAAACGAAGATTTACCGAACCGTAAATATTGAAACCT
>JALWSN010000411.1 GCA_027080245.1 Ignavibacteriales bacterium
GGTGGTTTGGCTAATCAACGGATTGCTGCCATTCCCAATAGCGACAATTACAGTATCCACTTCCAAAATAAATTCGCTTCCTTCAATCGGAATTGGTCTACGTCGTCCGGAAGCGTCCGGCTCTCCAAGTTCGTATCTCAAGCATTCAATGGCTTTTACTCTTCCTTTTTCATCTCCTAAAATTCTTTTAGCGTTGGAAAGGAAATTAAAAATAACGCCTTCTTCTTTGGCGTGAGCCACTTCTTCCTTACGGGCGGGCATCTCCTTTTCAGTTCTCCTGTAAACAACGTAAACCTTTTCGGCGCCCAATCTAAGCGCCATTCTCGAGGCGTCCATCGCCACGTTTCCGCCGCCCAACACTGCCACAACTTTCGATTGGTAAATTGGCGTATCGGCTTTGTTGCGTTCGAAAGCTCTCATCAAATTAGCGCGCGTCAGGTACTCGTTCGCCGAAAACACGCCAACAAGGTTCTCGCCTTCGATGCCCATGAATATTGGCAATCCCGCGCCTGTTCCAACGAAAGCCGCGTCGTAGCCGTCTTTTTCGAACAAATCCTTCAGAGTTCTTGTTCTGCCAATTACAAAATTTGTTTTAATTTCAACACCCATTTTTTTTAACGTTTCAATTTCTTGGTCGACGATGTCGTTAGGCAGCCTGAACTCGGGAATGCCGTAACGCATTACGCCGCCAAGTTTGTGAAACGCCTCGAAAATTGTAACGGAATGGCCTTCCCGCCTTACGTCGGCGGCAACAACAAGTCCCGCAGGACCACTTCCGATAACCGCTACTTTCTTGCCAGTTTCGGGTTTAACTTCCGGCGGTTTAATTGCTCCGTTTTCCCTTTCCCAATCGGCAACAAACCTCTCCAACCTACCGATTCCAACAGATTTGTCAACGTTCTTGAATACCTTACCAACCGAACAGTTCATCTGGCATTGGGTTTCCTGTGGGCAAACTCTACCGCAAATAGCCGGTAGTAAACTCGATTCTTTAATTGTGTCGATTGCATCTTGAAATCTTTTATGCGCAATGTGGTCAATAAACAGAGGAACGTTAATATTCACGGGACAATCCGTTACGCAGTTTTGAGTAGGGCATTGAATGCATCTCATTGCCTCAACGACCGCTTGCTCCTCGGTAAAACCAATGGCAACCTCTTCCAGATTATGAATTCTCACATTTGGATCCTGTGCAGGCATCTCCTGCGCTGGAATTTTTATTCTTTCTTTAGTCTTTAATTCGTCTTCACGAGGAAAGTATTTCTCAAATATTTTTTTTGCTTCAATCGCTAACTCTTCCGGCGGTCTGTAACTCATGATTGCACCTCCTGCCCTTCGGCGATTTTTTCATCTGTCAACTTGTCCAAAAAACATTTGTGTTTTTCTTCTTCAATCTCTTTGAAAGAATTCAACCTCATCATCATGTTGTCGAAATCGACGAGATGACCGTCGAATTCGGGTCCGTCTACGCAAACAAATTTAGTCTGCCCGCCAACACTTACCCTGCAGCCGCCGCACATGCCGGTGCCGTCAACCATTATTGTATTAAGCGAAACTTGGGTGAACACCTTGTAAGGTCTGGTTGTCTCAGCGCAGAATTTCATCATTATTGGCGGACCGATTGCAATGGCCATATCAGGCTTGGGACTGCGTTCGCAAATTTCTTTCAAAGGCTCCGTTACCAAAGCCTTTCTGCCGTAACTTCCGTCGTCAGTACAAATGATTAACTCATCGGCAATCTTACCCATTTCCTCTTCCATTATCAGCAGGCCTTTTGTCCTTGCTCCCATTATTATTATTACTTTGTTTCCGGCATTCTTTAATCCTTGCGCAATGGGATGAAGCGGCGCAACACCAATTCCTCCGCCTACACAAACCACCGTTCCGAATTTTTCAATGTGAGTTGGTTTGCCTAAAGGTCCAACTAAAACAGGAATTTCGTCACCTTCGTTCAATAAAGAAAGTTCTGTAGTAGTTAAACCAACCACCTGAAAAATCAAAGTAATCGTTCCATTTTCGCTATCCGCGTCAGCAATTGTAAGGGGAATTCTTTCCCCGTAATCCTCGTTTACTTGTAAAATAATAAATTGTCCGGGTTTTCTTTCCTCGGCAATTAACGGCGCTTCCACAACCATCTTAAAAACCGACTCGGAAAGTTGTTCTTTTTTCAGTATCTTAGCCATCACTCACCTTTTGTTAATTAAACTACTTAAAGCTCTTTTAATCTCGAAACTTATGAATTTTTATTCTAATTTTCAGAGAAAATCGAAGCCAAATTTTTAACAAAATAATATTTTAATGTCTAAATAATTGTTGCTAACAAAATTATCGGGCGCTAAAATAATTTTCGTTCCTCTTTAATAATAAGGTCTTTTAGAATTTAGTTTAACTCTGCTATCCAAATTTTTCCGCGCGAATTTAATAGGTTAACATCCTAAACAAAAATTAATTATTTTACACTGTTTACTATTGTAAAATTTATTTCAAACTTAACGACAAATATTTTGGAATGGCAACAATTCTATTATTAAATTGCCTTTAAAGTTATTTAAATTTAGAAAATTTCTTTTATGAACTCAATGAACAAAGAGGAACTAACTCTCAAAGAACTAATAGCCATGGGCGTTGGTGGAATGGTCGGCGGCGGTATTTTTTCCGTGCTTGGGCTTTCCGTAGGTTTAGCCGGACACGCCGCACCAATAGCTTTTTTAATTGGGGGCGTAATCGCAGTTTTAACCGGATATTCTTACTCAAAATTGGGCTTGAAATACCATTCCGACGGCGGCAGTTTTACCTATTTGGAAAAGACTTTTAAAAATAAAAACTTTGCGGCTATTGGCGGTTGGTTATTGCTTGTTGGCTACATCGGCACGCTCTCACTTTATTCTTACACTTTTGGCGCGTATGGAGCAGCTATGGCAGGAAACACGAAACATTTAATCTTGCTTCAACATTTCTTGGCAAGCTTTGTTATTCTTGTTTTCCTCGGAATTAATTTGTACGGAATTAAAGCCGCAGGACGTACGGAATTATTGATTGTAATTGTAAAAGTAGTAATTCTTTTACTATTTGCATGCTTAGGAATATTTTTTGTTAAAGGAAATTATTTATTCCCGGTTTTTAATAAAAGCTCAACTAATTTATTCATGGGCGCAGCTCTTATTTTTGTGGCTTACGAGGGCTTTGAATTGATTCCAAATTCCGTAAACGAAATGGAAAACCCAGCTAAAAATCTTCCTAAAAGCATCATGATTTCAATTTCAATAACTTTGATAATTTACCTGTTAGTTTCCTTAGTTGCGGTTGGCAATCTAACGCCGGCTAAGATTTCCCAATTTAAAGAATACGCATTGGCGGAAGCCGCAAGACCTTTTTTAGGAGCGGCTGGTTTTACGCTTATAGGACTCGGCGCTTTACTTTCAACCGCCTCGGCTATTAACGCTACATTGTTCGGCACGGCAAGGCTTGGAATGGTAATGGCGCAAGAAGAAGACCTGCCGAAAATTTTTTCCTTTAAAGAAAGAACGAAAAATATTCCCTGGGTAAGTTTAACGGTTATTACAATTCTAACTTTGTTGTTCGTTAACATTGCGGATTTAGCTCTTATTTCCTCTTTTGCAAGTTCCACTTTTCTTTTAATTTTCATATTAATAAACTTTTCCGCAATTAAACTTAAAGCCCAAATTAAAATAAGTCCCATTTATCCCCTACTGGGTTTGTGTTTTAGTCTTTTATCCTGGATTGTATTGCTCTTTTATTTGTGGCAAACAAACAGGCGGGGATTTGTTCTTTTAGGGGCGTTTTACTTTTCAATCATAATCGCGGAACTTCTATTCAGCGAAAGAAGAGTGATTTTCTTATTCAGGAAACGAAAAAAATAAAATTCAGATTTACTCCGCTAAATAAGCTTTAAAATTCCTACTATTTTCGGAGCCAATCGACTAATAGTTTTATTTAAGGGTAAATTCCAATTAAAAAAACTTTCTTTCGTTTGATCCTTTCAAATAAATATTAAACGGTAAATTTAAAAATAAAAACCCGCGCCTAAGAACGCGGGTTTGTGGGCAGAGACGGAATCGAACCGCCGACACAAGGATTTTCAGTCCTTTGCTCTACCGACTGAGCTATC
>JALWSN010000412.1 GCA_027080245.1 Ignavibacteriales bacterium
ATCTTGGAGAAATTAGGAGTTTTTTAGTAGATTTAAAGTCTAAATTATGAAATTTCGGAACGTGGCGCAGTCCGGTCAGCGTACCTGAATGGGGTTCAGGTGGTCGCGGGTTCAAATCCCGCCGTTCCGACAAAACAAAGAACGTAAGGCGGTTAATCCGCCTTTTCTTTTTAGCTCAAATGAAAATGTTCGTAAACTAACATTGCCTTTTGCCTGCCGATTTCTTTCGCCAATTCTTCAACGGTTGCGGTTTTTATCTTTTTAACGCTTCCAAACTTTTTCAGTAGCGCTTCCGCTGTTTTCTTTCCAATTCCTTTAATTGAAGTTAATTCCGTTTGCAAGGTACGTTTGAAACGCCTCTGTCTGTGAAAAGTAATTGCAAATCTGTGAGCTTCGTCTCGAATTTTTTGTAAAATTTTAAGTGAAGAGGAAGACCGTGGAATAGTTTGAGGTTCGGATATTCCCGGGTGAAACACTTCTTCCAATCTTTTCGCCAGTCCTATTATGTTGAATTTTTGAAATCCCAAAGCTTTTAATGTTTCGACCGCGCTGGAAAGCTGCCCTTTCCCGCCGTCCACTATGATCAAATCGGGCAAAGGCTCACCCTTTTCTTTTAATTTTAGATATCTTCTTTCGAAGACTTCGCGCATGCTGGCAAAGTCGTCCGGACCGTCGACAGTTTTAATAATGAATTTTCGGTAAAGACTTTTCTTTGGCTTTCCATCCTGGAAGGTCACCATGCTTGCCACAGCGTCGGTCCCCTGCAGATTGGAAATGTCGAAACATTCAATTTTTCTGGGGATTACGTTCAAATGCAAATCCCTTTTTAGCGCGGAAAGGACGTAAGGCAGGTTGCCTTCCTTTTTCATTTTTTGAAGTTGAATGTCTTTCAAGAACAAAATTGCATTTTGCTTACACATTTTCAGGAGGGATTTTTTCTCGCCGGCTCGCTTTGGAATTGTAAACGTTACTTTACGGGAGGCTGATTTATTCAACCATTCTAAAATAGACTCGGCTTCGGTGGGCATTGTTTCAAGAATTATTTCGCGAGGAATTTCAACAAATTCATTGTAGTAAAATTTTAGGATTGAATTGAGCAGTTCCGGCATTTCCACATCGGGATGGGTAGTTAAATGGAACTGACGTTTTCCCACAAGCTTCCCTTCTCGAATGTTGAAGATTGTACAGGCTGCGTCGGCGGCTTCCTGTGCGGCAGTAATTACGTCCCTGTCCTTGAAATCCGTAGAAACGATTTTTTGTCTCGAGGAATAAACACCCAACTGGCGTATTCTGTCTCTTAACTCCGCGGCTTTTTCGAACTGTAAAGCTTTTGCGGCTTTTTGCATTTCGGCGTTTAATTCTTTGATTAAGCCTTCGGTTTTTCCTTGCAAAACTTTAATGACCTGCCCAACGAGCGCATTGTATTCTTTTCGGTTAATTAATCCTTCGCATGGACCGTCGCATCTTTTGATGTGGTAATCAAGGCAAACTTTAATTTTCTTTTTTTTAATTGTTTCTTCGTCGATGAAATATTTGCAACTTCTGATTTTGAAAATTTTGTTAATCATTCTCAAGCTTTGTTTCATTCTTTTTACGTCCGTAAACGGTCCGAAATATTTCGAGCCGTCCTTAACAATCTGGCGCGTGTGAAAAATTTGAGGAAAAGGCTCGTTTGTAATGCGGATGTAAGGGTAAGATTTGTCGTCCTTTAAATTAACATTGTAACGAGGCTTGAATTTTTTAATTAAATTGTTTTCAAGAACAAGAGCCTCTACTTCAGAATCGGTAATGAAAAGTTGCAAATCAGCAATTTTACTTACCAACGCTTTTGTTTTGGGCGAAGTAATTTTGGATTGAAAATAAGAGCGAACTCTGTTCCTTAAGTTTTTAGCTTTTCCAACGTAAATTATTTTTCCTTTGGAATTAATGAATTGGTAAACTCCCGGTGAAGCGGGAACAGCTTCTAATTTGGTTTTTAACTTATCGTCCATTTGCGCATCAAGAATAATTTTAATCTTAAGTTCTAAATTTAACCGAAATGAAAATAAAAGAAATTAAATTATTTTTGAAGGTATTTAAAATGTGAAATAATCCAATCGATTCTTTTTTGGCTGATTGCCTTGAGAATGTAAGCCTTTGAGTTGTTCGTACGAATTGAACAGTTCAAATTATGAACAATTCTAATAATGAACATTACAATGAATGAAATATTCAAAATAAGAACTATTCAATAAATGAACAGTGCAAAAAGCTGATTATTTAAATACGTAATTTTTGGGGATGATTACAATGCCTTCGTCTGATACTTTAAATTTTTTTCTGTCTTTTTCAATGTCGAATCCTATTTCAGTGTGAGGCGGAACGATTACGTTCTTGTCGATGATTGTCTTTTTAATGTGAGAGTAACGCCCGATTTGAACGTTGTTCATTATTATCGAATCTTTAATGTAAGAATAGCTGTTTACTTTAACGTTAGGTCCTAAAATAGAGCTTTCGACGAATCCTCCGGAAATTATTGTGCCGTCGGTAATAAGAGAATTAAAAGCGCGCCCTACTCTTTCGGCGCCGTGGGAAAGCGTTTTTGCCGGGGGGAATTGGTATTGCATTGTTCTTAAAGGCCAATGATTGTCGTAAAGATTAAACACGGGACTAACGCTGATTAAATCCATATTAGCTTCGTAGTAACTCTCGATTGTTCCAACGTCCACCCAATAAGGAAATTCTTTTTGATTTTCGTCAACAAATTTGTAGGAATGAATATCGTAACCGCTTTTAATCATGTATGGAATTACGTGCTTGCCGAAGTCCGTATTCTCCATTTTTTTTTGGGCCATTTCGTTCAACACATCCGCCAAGATTCTTGCGTTAAAAATGTAGATTCCCATATTTACAAGCGAGTAAGAAGGATTGTTCGGAATTGCGGGTGGAGAAGGCGGCTTTTCAACGAAATTTGTAATTTTGTAATTTTCGTCAACTTGCACAACGCCAAATCTTGAAGCCTGTGTGCGAGGATATTCAATGCAGGAAATCGTTACATCGGCTTTTTTGTTTGTGTGGTAAAAAAGCATTTTAAGATAATCCATTTTGTAGATGTGATCGCCGGAGAGAATCAACACCCATTGATTATTATCCTCTAAAATTAGATTTAAGTTCTGGTAAATGGCATTTGCAGTGCCAAGGTACCAATTGTTGTCCCTTTTAAATTGAGGCGGAATTGTGTAAATAAACTCACCAAGGGCGGGATTAAAAATACTCCATGCCTCGAAGATGTGCCTCGTCAAAGAATCGCTTTTGTACTGAGTAAGCACGTAGATTTTTCGCATTCCGGAATTCAAGCAATTCGAAAGCGCAAAATCAATTATTCTGTATTTTCCTCCGAAAGGGACGGAGGGTTTTGTTCTGTACTGAGTTAACGGGAACAATCGTTTGCCTTCGCCGCCGGCAAGTATCATCGTAACCGTGTCTCTTAATAACGCCGAGCCTCTGTAGTTCATACGCGCCTTGTTAATTTAATTTCTCAAATATAATTATTTTTTCTAAAAATGTTGTTATTTGAATTAATAATTAAGAAAAATTCAAAATTAAGAAAGTATTGAATTTATTGAACGTTCTTGAAGTAAGTTTATTTTTAAACCTATTTTATTAACTTTAGCGGTAGCGCTAAGAAACGATGTGAAGCTGAGCGGAAATTAATTTTAAGATTAATCTTTTTTTTGTAAAAGGCATTCGCAACCCGTGGCTAAAAATTCGCCTAACAGTGGAAGCCAAGGCATTCTAACGGGGGGCATGTTAAATTTAATTTTGTAAATAGGGCGAATTAAAAACAATTCCCTTACAAGGAAATCAAATCCGAAAGCCTTGCAATAATTCACAAATTTTTTAACGGTTAAGCCGTTCCTGTAATTATTGACGATCGCCCCAATCATGTAGCGATGCTCGTTGAAAATATTGCCTAAAGTCCTGATTAAAAAATCGGGCAGCAGTTGCACGTACGGAACAAATTTCAAAATGGACTTGCCGTTTTGCTGGTGCCCGGCGAATGCCGAAAAACGCGGCGGGAATGTAACGTACAAATATCCGCCGGGGTTTAACAGCCTCACAATGTTCTCAAACATTTTTTTGCG
>JALWSN010000413.1 GCA_027080245.1 Ignavibacteriales bacterium
GTAAAATCGAACGGGCTTTATCTTGACGGCATAGTTGGCTCGCTCGACGGTTCGATTACTTTCCGGGCAAGATTAAGAGGAAGCAAGCAGGACCCTGAGGCGCTTGGTAAGCTGCTTGCTAAGAACTTGAAAAAAGCCGGAGCTAAAAAAGTTTTGGAAGAGATTTATTTGAGTCAAAGGGAAAATGCGCGGAAGTAAAATTAAAATATTAATTACCCGCCGGGAAGCTGAAGCCGCGGAATTTAAATCGGCTCTAGCTTCCGTTGAAGCCGACATTGTTTACTTTCCCGCGTTGAAGATGAAAGAGCTTGAGAACGACGCGGTTAGAGAAATGTTTGAAAATGTTGAAAGCTTTGATTTTATTGTGTTTACTTCCGCTAACGCCGTTAAATATTTTTTGAAGCTTAAGGAAAAATATTCCGCCAAAATTAATTTGCGGAAAATTTCCGTCGCTTGTACTGGCAAAAAAACTGCCGAGTATTGTTTGAGCCAAAATATCAGAGTGGACGTTTTACCCAATAATTACAGCGCCGCCGGGCTTTTGGAATTTTTTGAAGCCAATAAAATCAATGGTAAAAGGTTTTTGATTCCCTGCTCTTCTCTTGCGAGGGAAGAGCTTCCGGAAGGTTTAAAAAGGCTTGGAGCATTTGTCGAAAAAACGCCAATTTACGAAGTGGGGCTTCCCGAAGCGCCTGAAATTAAAGGCGCAATCGAATGCGTAGTCGAGAAAAAGCCTGACATATTTGCCTTTACAAGCCCTTCGTCTTTCATGAATTTCTTGAAGTTGTTGAATATTGAAAATTCCAAAAAATATTTTTTAGCTTCTACAATTGCCGCCATTGGAAGCACAACACAAAAGGCAATTGAAAAGCAGGGATTGAAAGTGGACATAGTTCCCCTTCAATTTACATTGGAACAATTAGGTAAAACAATTGTTGAGTATTTAAATCAGAAAGTAGAGGTAAAGTAATTGAAAGAATTAAAAAATGATTTGTTGTTAAGAGCCTGCAGACGGGAGCCTACCGAAAGAACGCCTATTTGGATTATGCGACAGGCGGGGCGTTACCTTCCACAATACAGAAAAGTTAGGGAAAAAGCAGACTTCCTTACAATGTGCAAAACGCCGGAGCTTGCCGCAGAGGTTACGCTTCAACCAGTTGAAATTATTGGCGTTGACGCGGCAATTATTTTTTCGGACATTCTTGTTATTCCCGAAGCAATGGGAATGGAGCTTGAAATGCGGGAAAGTGTGGGACCTGTTTTCCCAAAGCCAGTACGAGACGAAAATGATGTTAAAAAGTTAAAACAAATTAATCCTTTTGAGGAATTGAACTTTGTGCTTGAAGCCGTTAAACTTGTTAAGCGGGAGCTTGACGGCAAAGTTCCTTTAATTGGATTTTCCGGCTCGCCGTGGACGTTAATGACTTACATGGTGGAAGGTAAAGGTTCGAAGAATTTTTCAAAAGTTAAATCATTGATTTTTAACCGTCCCGATTTAGCCCACGCTTTGTTGGAGAAAATAACTCTGGCGGTAACTGACTATCTGAATGCCAAGCTATTTTCGGGCGTGGACGCGGTACAAATTTTCGACACATGGGGCGGAATACTTGCGCCGGAGGATTTCCGGGAGTTTTCCTTGAAATACGTCAAAAAGATTGTAGAAAATCTTAACAGGAACAACAGACAGCCAGTAATATTTTTCCCGAAAGGCGTTCACTCAAATTTAAAGGAGATTGCCGAAACTGGTGCGGACGCCATAAGTGTTGATTGGACTGTAAATATTGGGGATGTAAGAAGGCAAGTTGGCGAAAGCCTTGCAATACAAGGTAATTTGGACCCTACCGCGCTTTACGGAAGAAAGGACGTGATTGAGAAGAAAGCAAGAAAAGTAATGGAAGACTATGGACGCGGAACAGGTCACATTTTTAATCTTGGGCACGGAATACTGCCCGATGTTCCCGTTGAAAACGCAAAAGCCCTTGTTGATTTTGTAAAAGAATTCAGCGGAGAATTTCATTGAGATTTAAATTGAGAATTTTATCCGCTAATTTTGATTAAGTAAAATCGATTTAAGAAAGGAGTAAAAATGTTTAAGATAGACGTTGAACTTGTTAAAAAATACGACAGACCGGGACCCCGCTACACAAGTTACCCAACGGCGCCGCAGTTTACCGAGGATTTTACGGCCGACGATTATTTGGATGAAATAATTAAAACCAACAATGCCGAGAATCCTCCCGACTTGTCGCTCTATTTTCACATTCCCTATTGCGACACGCTTTGTTATTTCTGCGGATGCAACATGATTGTCTCTAGGAACCGCGAAAGGATTAGCGGGTACGTGGATTACCTTAAGAATGAAATTGACTTAATTAGGAGCTTTATTCGCCCCGACCGCCGGATAGCCCAATTACACTGGGGCGGCGGCACACCTACTCACCTAAAGCCCAATGAAATCAGGGAATTGAGCAACCACATCAAATCGAATTTTAAATTTAAGGAAGATTCCGAAAACAGTTGTGAAATTGATCCCCGCGAGTTGACCAAAGAGCATTTGGTTGCGTTAAGAGAATCGGGCTTCAACAGAATTTCAATGGGCGTTCAAGATTTTAATCCCAAAGTTCAAGAAGCTGTTAACAGAATTCAACCCGAAGAAATGACGCGTGAAGTGATAGGCTGGATTAGGGAGCTGGGATTTCACAGCTTTAACCTCGATTTAATTTACGGTCTTCCTTTTCAATCGGTAGAAACATTCGAAAAAACAATCGATAAAATTATTGACATTTCGCCGGACAGAATAGCCCTGTTCAATTTTGCACACGTGCCTTGGATGAAGAAACATCAGGCGCTAATTAAAAAGGAGGACTTGCCCGCGCCCGAGGAGAAACTTGCCATTCTTGAAATGTCCGTCGCTAAACTTACCGGCGCAGGTTACGTATTTATTGGAATGGACCATTTTGCCAAGCCCGACGACGAGCTAACCAAAGCCTTGAAAGAAAAAAAATTGTACAGGAATTTTCAGGGTTACAGCACTAACGCCGGAACCGACCTTTACGCAATGGGTATCACAAGCATTAGCCAAGTGGGCGAGGTTTACGCTCAAAACGTGAAAACCGAGGCCGAATATTACGAACGTTTAAACAAAGGTAAAATACCAACTTTTAAGGGTTACAGATTGAATGAAGACGACGTTCTTCGAAGAGAAGTAATTACAAAAATAATGTGTGATTTCGAACTGGACTTTTCAAAGGTAGAGAAAAAATTCAATATCGATTTTGAAAAATATTTTGCTTGGGGATTGGAAAATATTAAAGAAATGATTGACGACGGGCTTGTTGAAATTAAAAACGGCAAGTTAACTGTTAACGAAATGGGAAGACTGTTAATTAGAAACGTGGCGATGAACTTCGACGGTTTTATTGAACGAAAGCTCGATAAAGCCCGTTATTCAAGGACTATTTAAGGTAGAGGCTATTAAATGTCTAAAATAGCAGTGGTTTTAATGAACCTTGGCGGTCCGGCTAATTCAAAATCGATCGAACCTTTTCTGTTTAATCTTTTCAGTGATCCCGACATTTTTAACATTCCTTTCGGGCAAAAGTTTTTAGCAAGGTTAATAGCTAAGTTCAGAGCGCCAAAGGTGGCTAAAGACTATGCTTTAATTGGCAATGATTCTCCGATTAATAAGTGGACTGAAGAACAGCGAAAAAAATTAGAAGAAAAATTAAGCGAAAATTACGACGGCGTTAAAGTTCTTACTGCCTTTAGGTATTCTCCGCCTTTTACAAAAGAAGCAGCATTGGAAATAGCCCGAAATAATTACTCAAAAACAGTGTTGCTGCCGTTGTACCCCCATTATTCTTACTCAACGACGAGGTCGTCGTTTAACGAATGGGAAAGGGTTTTTAAGGGAGATGTTTCGAAAGTTTCTTTTGTAAAAAGCTTTCACTTGAATGAAAAATACATTGCCGCTTTGGTTCAAAGGGTTCAAGAAGAATTGGAACAATTTAAAGACGTTCACAAGGAGGAAATTACGCTTTTGTTTAGCGCCCACGGCACGCCTGTTTCAATGCAAAAAGCCGGCGACCCCTACAGCGAACAAATAAAAGAAACTGTGAACGCGGTGAAAAGATTTTTTCCCAAAAACAGGAGCGTAATTTGTTACCAAAGCAAAGTAGGTCCCGTTAAATGGCTTAAGCCTTCAATTAAGGATGTGCTGGAGGAGTGCGCAAACACAGGGCAAAAGCATTTATTGGTAATTCCAATTAGTTTTGTTTCCGACCATTTTGAAACTCTTTTTGAATTGAATATTTTTTACAGGCGATTTAGCGAAGAAATTGGGATCAAGCAATTTCGGGTAACCAAAGGGTTGAACGATTCTCCTTTGCTTATTGAAGCGCTTTACGAAGAGGTCGTTAAAAAATTGGAGGCGGAATGAATAAGAATGTGGTGGTTCTTGGAGCGGGGATTTCCGGACTTGCAACTGCGTTGCAAATTCAACAAGCCGGTTTTAACGTAACAGTTCTTGAAAAGAACTCAGCGCCGGGCGGCTCAATGCGCACGGAAAAATCCGAAGGGTTTACAATAGATTTTGGACCAAACAGCGGATTGGAAACAACGCCTGTAATAAAAGAGCTTGTTAAATTAACAGGCATGGAAGATGAATTCGTTTACGCTAATCCCGTTGGGAACAAACGCTACATTTTGAAAAAAGGCGAGTTGTTGCCTTTGCCAATGGGACCCGGAACGTTTTTAAAAACTAAATTGTTTTCGACGTCCGCAAAATTAAGGCTGCTTGCCGAACCGTTTGTTTCTAAGTCCGAGGACGGTTACTACCAAAGCATTTCGCAGTTTGTAAAGAGAAGGCTTGGACAGGAATTTTTAGACTATGCCATTAACCCTTTCGTGGCGGGGGTTTACGCAGGCGACCCCTCTAAACTTAGCGTGAAATCAGCGTTTCCCAAGCTTTACGCTCTCGAGGAAAATTACGGCGGGTTAATTAAAGGAATGATTAAAGGGGCGAAGGAAAGAAAAAAACGGCAGGAGGAATCCAAGCAAAGCGCTAAAATGTTTTCTTTTAAAAACGGAATGCAGTCGTTTGCGCTGGCAATTAGCAAAATGCTCGAAACCATTGAATTTAACGCAGAAGTTCAAAGCGTTAAACGAAACAATGGCGGTTACGAAATAAAATATTTAAAAGAAAGGGAACAGCGAATATTAAAATGCGACGCCGTTGTTTCAACCGCACCTGCTTACACCGCGGCAAAATATTTAGGTGAGTTAAGCGGCGAATTAGCCAACCATTTAAAATCAATTTATTACCCGCCGGTGTTGGTTTTGTTTGCCGGTTTTAAAAAAGATTCGGTGCGGCGTAAGTTGGATGGCTTTGGATATTTGATTCCCGAAAAAGAAAGACAGAATCACCTTGGCGCAATTTGGAGTTCTGCCATTTTTGAAAATCGCGCTCCGGAAGATATGGCTGCTTTTACAATTTTCGTTGGCGGCGCGCGCCAGCCGAACTTATTTGAAATGGAAAGGGAGAGGTTAATCAACCTTGTTCTAAAAGAGTTTACCGAAGCGATGAAAATCCAAGGAAAGCCTGCTTTCTTAAAATCGAAATTCTGGGAAAAGGCAATTCCGCAGTACAATATCGGTTACGTTGAACACGAAAAATTTTTCGCTAAATTTGAAGAGGAAAATAAAGGTTTGTTTTTAAGCGGCAATTACCGCGGAGGCATTTCGCTTGGCGATTGCGTTAAGAATAGCAAGCTTGTTGCCGAGAAGGTAATTAATTATTTAAGCAAATAATATTTGGAGTTAAAAATGGCACAATTTCCAACCGTAAGATTAAGAAGGTTAAGATACAACCCAAAAGTACGCGACATGGTGAGGGAAACTTACCTTCACAAAAACGATTTGATTTACCCTTTATTTGTTTGTCCCGGTGAAAACGTTAAGAACGAGGTTAAGTCCATGCCCGGCGTTTACCAAATGTCCATTGACGTTCTTGTTGAGGAATGCAAAGAGGTGCGGGATTTGGGAATACCCGCGGTGATTCTTTTTGGCATTCCTGAGCACAAGGACGAACAGGGTTCCGAGGCGTACGACCCGCACGGAATAGTTCAACGCGCAATTCGCGCTATTAAGAAAGAGGTAAAAGACCTTGTGGTAATTACGGACGTTTGCATGTGCGAATACACCTCGCACGGGCATTGCGGTATTTTGCGCGGAGAAGAAATATTAAACGACGAGACAATTTCCCTTTTGGCCAAAGAAGCTTTAACGCACGTTGAAGCGGGAGCTGATATGGTCGCGCCTTCGGATATGATGGACGGGCGCGTTGCGGCAATTCGCAAAGCCCTTGATTACAAAGGCTTCACAAACATTCCGATTCTAAGTTACGCCGTTAAATATGCAAGCGGCTATTACGGTCCCTTTAGGGATGCCGCCGATTCCGCTCCGGCTTTTGGGGACAGGCGCTCGCATCAAATGGACATCGCCAATGGCGACGAGGCTTTGCGCGAAGCCCGCTCGGATGTTGAGGAAGGCGCCGATATTATTATGGTTAAGCCAGCAGGCGCTTACCTCGATATTATTTACCGCGTGAAAACCGAGTTGCAAATGCCCACCGCCGCTTACCAGGTTAGCGGCGAATATTCAATGATTAAAGCCGCCGGTAAGCTTGGCTGGATTGACGAGGAAAGGGTAATGATGGAATCCTTGCTATCAATTAAGAGAGCGGGAGCGGATTTAATATTAACTTATTTCGCCAAAGACGTCGCTAAATTATTAGATTAAACTAATTTTGTTCAAACTTAAGAGGAAAGCTAAATGAATATTGAAAAATCAGTCGAATTATTCAATAAAGCGAAATCTTTAATTCCCGGCGGGGTTAACTCGCCCGTTAGAGCGTTTAAGTCGGTTGGCGGCAACCCCGTCTTTTTCGAGAAAGGGGAAGGCTCGAAATTAATTGACGTAAACGGCAACCGCTACATTGATTACATTGGCAGCTGGGGACCCCATTTGTTCGGGCACAATCCGCCTTTCATTAAAGAGGCTCTTGAAGAGCAGTTGGAGAAAGGCGTTAGCTTTGGAGCTCCCACAGAGTTGGAAGTTAAAATGGCCGAAATAATTACGCGGCTCGTTCCCTCGGTTGAAATGGTTCGAATGGTTAACAGCGGAACGGAAGCCACGATGAGCGCGGTTAGGACAGCTCGGGGGTTTACAGGCAGGGAAAAATTCATTAAGTTCGAAGGGTGTTACCACGGACACGCAGATTACTTTTTGATTAAAGCCGGTTCGGGAGCTTTAACTTTAGGAGTGCCCACAAGCCCGGGCGTAACTAATGGAAACGCCGCCGACACTTTGCTTGCAGACTTCAACGATATTGAATCCGTTAAAAGATTAATTCAAGCAAACAAGGGCGAGATTTCCTCCGTTATTATTGAGCCCGTGGCGGGTAACATGGGTGTTGTGCCTGCAAGCAAAGACTTTTTGCAACAGTTAAGAAATATTTGCGACGAGGAAGAAATAATTTTAATTTTTGACGAAGTAATGAGCGGCTTTAGAGTGGCAGCTGGCGGGGCTCAGGAACTTTACGGAATAAAACCGGATTTAACTACATTCGGAAAAATTATTGGCGGCGGCCTGCCTGTGGGAGCTTTCGGCGGCAAGATGGAAATAATGGAAAAGGTTGCCCCTGCAGGACCCGTTTATCAGGCCGGAACTCTTAGCGGCAATCCGCTTGCAATGGCGGCGGGCTATGCCGCTCTTAAACACATTGAAGAAAACAAAGAAGAAATTTATTCTTCGCTCGAGGTTAAATCTGCTAAGTTGGAACAAGGCTTAAACGAGAACTTAAAATCATTAGGCAGGAATTTTCAGATTAACCGTGTTGGCTCAATGCTTTCTTTATTCTTTACCGAAAACAAAGTGTTTGATTTTAAGACGGCCGTTTCTTCCGACACTGAATTGTTTGGCAAATACTACCGCGCAATGCTTGAGAGAGGAATTTACCTGGCACCAGCGCAATTCGAAGCGGTGTTTGTTTCAACCGTCCATTCGGACGAAGACATTGATTACACAATTAAAGCAGCCTTCGAAGCGTTAAAGGAAATTCTCTGAGCGAAGCATTGCTTTAACTTTTTCATTAACAAGTTGATTAAAGGTTTCTTGACTCGGTTAAAAGAAGAAACAATTTGTTGTTTTTCGAGTAAGCGAATTAGCGACAGAAATCAAACCGAGGTGCTGGTTAAAGGAAGTAGAAACAAGTAAGGTTGACCAAATTAAACCACATTCTAACCTTTGTTTTTCAAGGGTTTCGCCGTAGCCCACACAGTTTCGCCCAATTATTTTAGCTAATTTCTTCTTTGGGGTTTTTCTCTTTTTTTAATCGGGAGTTTGAAGTAACGTTTGCCATCGAATTGGCTGAAAGCGTTAGCAACCGCAGCGGCAGTAGGCACAAGTCCGATTTCTCCAACCCCTTTTGCGCCGTGCGGTCCTATAGGGTCTTTAACTTCCACTCCAATTACTTCAACCTCGGGCATTTCGGAAGAACGAAGTATTCCCATTTTTCTGTAGTTTAAGGTCTTGGGGTAGCCGCCCTCGAATTCCAGATTCTCGCTAATGGCGTAGCCCAACCCCATATGCAACGCTCCCTCAATTTGTCCTTCAAACAAATTACGATTAATTATTTTTCCAGCGTCGTGAGCGGCTACAATTTTTTCAATGCTACCGTCTTCGTTAAGAATAACTACTTGCGTTGCGTAACTATAGGAATAGTGAGTAATTACGTTGTCTGTTTTTTCTTCCGGTTTTGTAGTCCAGTCGCAAATCCATTTGCCGCGGTAAATTTTCCCTTTTAATTCCGAAAGGGAATAGTTTTGTAAATCACGTTTTAATTCTTTCGCCGCTTCTATTATTGCGTTGCCGACGAGTGAAGTCGCGCGGGAGGCGGTAGTCATTCCCGCAGGGGCTTCTTCTTTTGTATCCACTTTAACCTCAATAAAATCAGTGGGTAAACCGGTTTCGCCCGCTAAAAACTGTACCGCCATTGTATTAACTCCCTGCCCCATTTCCGTCCAACCGTGGTGAAGTATTACGCGGTTATCATCGGCTATTTCAATTTTAACTTCGCTGGCGTCGGGCATTCCATTTCCAATGCCTGTGTTTTTTATTCCGCAGGCAATACCTGCATATTTGGAATTTTGAAAAACATCCTTAACGGCTAACAAAGTTTCTCTAACGCCAACCCCGCCTTTGAGCGTTTGCCCCGTAGCGGTAACTCCTCCGTCAGTTAAAGCGTTGTCGAACCTGAATTGCCAACGGTCAAAACCACCCATTTCGCAAAGCCGGTCAATGCATTGTTCAATTGCAAAAGTAACCTGATTAACGCCAAATCCGCGCATCGCCCCGCAAACGGCATTGTTAGTGTAAACCGCCCGACTTCTAATAAATGCGTTGGGAACATTGTATGCGCCTGTAGCATGACCGGCAGCCCGTTCAAGTACTTTCATACCAACGGAAGCGTATGCGCCGGTATCCCCAATAATTTCAGCCTTTAAAGCTGTTAGCTTTCCGTTGGCGTCGCAAGCAAGAGTGTAATCCATAATCATTGGGTGGCGTTTGGGGTGCATTAATATTGACTCTTCGCGGGTTAGGGTAAATTTAACAGGCTTATTTAACAGGTAAGCGCAAAGCGCGGCGTGGTGCTGGACGGAAAGGTCTTCCTTTCCGCCGAAGCCGCCTCCGTTAGGGATTAGTTTTACACGAACTTTTTCCTTTGGTAAATTAAGGACGTTTGCTATTTGCCGTCTGTCTTCGTAAACCCCTTGACCTTGGGAAAGGACTTCAACCGCGATTCCGTCGTTCCCAGGGTAAGCAATTGCCGCTTCGGGTTCAAGATAGCCGTGTTCAATTCTTTGTGTTTCGAATCGTGCGGTAGTTACAAATGCCGAATTTTCAAGGGCTTTGTCTACGTCGCCTCGTTTAATAACCGTCTGGGAAAGTAAATTGCCAGACTTGTGGATTTTAGGAGCGCCGTCTTTTAAGGCTTCAAACGGATCTGTGACAGGCGTTAACTCGCGATATTTCACATCAATTAATTCCACTGCTTTTCTTGCCGTCTCCTCGTCCTGCGCCACTACCGATGCAAGCACGTCGCCAACGTACCGTGTTTCTTCGCCTTCCGCAATCATCATGGGCCAATCGTCAATAATCAAGCCGGTATTGCGCGAGCCGGGAATATCTTTGGCGGTGAATATTTTGACCACTCCATTTAATTCTTCCGCGCGTGAAATATCTATTTTCAGAATTTTAGCTCGGGGGTAATCGCTGAATTTTAATGCGCCGAAAAGCATGCCGTCAATGGAAACATCGGCAACGAAAGAGATTTCGCCAAGCGCGTATTTTTCGGCATTGTATTTTGGGATTCTGCCGCCGATTATTGATTTGTCTTTACGGGGTTGAATTTCCTTGCCTTGAGCGATTGCCTCCGCTGCTAATTCAATTGCGTCAAATATTTTTTTGTATCCCGTGCATCTGCAAAGGTTGGGACGCAAGGCAAGCGCAATTTCTTCTCGAGTGGGGTTAGATTTTTTTTGTAAAAGTGCGTCAGTCTGCATTAAAATCCCCGGAGTGCAAAAGCCGCATTGGACCGCGCCGGCTTCAACAAAAGCTTTGGAGTAAATTTCCCTTTTTGATTGACTTAGACCCTCCGGGGTTAAAACATGCTTCCCTTCTAATTTGGACATTGGAGTAATGCAGGAAAGCGCGGCTTTGCCGTTTATTTGAACAGTGCATGAACCGCACGAAGCTTGACCGGAACAGCCGTCTTTGACTGAGGTAATATTTTCAACTTCCCTTAAATATTTTAGAAGCGACATTTTCCCGTCGCCGTTAAAAATCTTTTCTTGGTTGTTAAGAATAAATTTCATTTTCACTTAATTTGAATAATTGAAACAAATGCAAATTTACAAATAATTTATTTAATTAGTTTAATATTATTGTTTGCATTTAGCATGGAAACGCAGCGCTCTAAAAAATTATTTTTAATTTTCACTTTGTTCGTACTATTGGAAGCGCCTTTATTTACAGGGTTAAATGAGGGTAGCTGCAGATTACCCTTGTGAATAAAGGCTTGGGAGCTTTCGAATAAAACGTTTTAGTCCAATTCAAAAAATTTTAACATTTGAAATTAATTAGAGAAAAAACTAAATTCTAAATATGAAGGTAAAAAAAATAATTGCATTTGCGTTACTCTTAATTGTTGCCGTTTCCTGCGATCACGGAATTGCCCCGTTACCATTGGTTAAAGTTGAGCCCGGATTTTCCGGCACAATTAAATTTTTAGGAACGTGGCCTGCGGGAGTGGTTCAGACTCACGTAGTGCTTTTCAAAAATCCTTTGAGAGATTCAACCGATTTCAACGTTACCAATATTAAATACATTAGCGAGTCGATACCCTTCGGAGTAAAAGAATACAGTTATTCAACGAAGTCATCCGGGGCGGCAATATCGAACGTAACGCCGGGAGATTACGGTTATTTGGCTGTGGCGCAATCCAAGAAAGCTCTTTCGTTAAACAGAAAAGATTGGTTTATTGTGGGAGTTTTTGTCCCCAACGGAGATTCAACCAAAGCGGGGAAATTTACTTTGCCTGAAAACACATTCTTAAAAAACGTTGATATTATTTGCGATTTTGATCATCCGCCAGTTCAACCCCCTGGAGGCAAAGCGGCAAAATGAAAAAGATTTTATTACTACTATTAATTTTACTTAACGGTATTCTTTTAGCGCAGAAAGGGAGAATAATCGGGAAAGTTATCGACGAAAACAACAATCCTTTGATTGGCGCCAACGTTGTTTTGTTAGGCACGAATTGGGGCGCCGCCACAAACAGGCGAGGGGAGTTTGAAATAAAAAATATTAAAGCCGGCGTTTACTCTTTGAAAGTCAGCAGCATAGGGTATCTGGATTATTTGAAAAGAGGATTGGCGGTTAAAGGTGGCGCTACAAGGCTTTTAATCAAATTAAAAGAAAAGACTTTGGAGTTTGACCCGGTGGTAGTTACCGCTTCGAAATATTCGCAAAGGCTTTCCGATTTGCCGGAAAGCGTTAGCCTGGTTGATTCAAAAATTCTCTCCGAGAAAAACTTTACAAGCATTGACGAGGCTCTCCGTTACGTGCCGGGGGTTTACCTTACTGAAGACCAGATTAGCATTCGCGGTTCAAGCGGCTACAGCAGGGGCGCCGGCTCGCGGGTTCTAACGGCAATAGACGGAATCCCTATTTACGCCGGCGATACCGGCGAAATAATTTGGCAATTGATCCCAATTAACAACGTTCAAAAAATTGAAATAATAAAAGGCGCCGGGAGTTCAATTTACGGCTCTTCTTCGATGGGGGGCGTGGTGAACGTAATCACCAAAAAGCCCGTTAAGCGAATGATTACTTTTGTAAAGACTTACGTTGGTTTTTACGGCAAGCCGTATTATGACCAGTGGGATTGGTCGAAACAAATACGGGGATTTAACGGGCAAGCTATTTCAAGCTCGAACGCGTTTGGTAATTTTGGTTATTCTGTTTCCTTAACCCGCGACGAAGATTTAAGTTATCGCCAGAACGATTGGCACAAAAGGTTAGGGGGGTATTTGAAACTAAATTACAAACTGAAAAACTTTGGCAACCTTTCTTTTATTGGGCTGGCGTTCAGGCAAAAGAGAGGGACTTTTAATTTTTGGAAAGATTCGCGAAACGCGCTTGTGCCGCCGGATAAGGACGAAGGGCAGGTTGTTAATTCCCAGAGGTATTTGTTTGCGTTTAAGTATTCCAAACAAATAAGCAAAATGTTCGGATTAAATGTGATTAGTAGTTTGCTTCGCAGCGCATGGAATGATCAATCCGAAAGCGGAAATAACTCCTCTTCCAATTTGTACAGAACAGAATTGCAGTCTGTTTACGCAAGCGGCAAAAGTCTTAAAATAATCAGCGGAATTGAATTGACCCAAGGGCAGGTGAAATCAAACATTTTTGGCAATCCTGCCTCTTTCGGTTACGGCGTTTATTCTCAAGTGGAATACCATTTTAATTTCCCGGTAATTTTAACAGCCGGCGCAAGATTTGACGACGAACGTCTCGACACGTTGAAAGCGTTAAGCGCATTTTCTCCAAAAATAGGACTTGTTTACAAACTAAAAAATAGCATAAGCTTCCGGGCTAATATTTCAAGGGGATTCAGGGCACCCACCCTCGCGGAAGCCTTTACTTCCACAGTTACGAGCGGACTTGTAATTAAGGCTAACCCCCAATTAAAACCCGAATCTAATTACTCTTTTGAATTTGGAATGAGCAAAAGATTTGGTCGATTGCTCGAGTTAAATCTGGCTTTGTTTCAAAATGAATTTAAAGATTTAATTGAACCGCAAGTGGACGTTACCGACGGAAAAATATTTTTCAACAACGTTACGCGAGCAAGAATTCAAGGATTCGAGCTTGTTTCTAAATTCAGATATTCCCCGTTGCATTTAAGCGCTACTTTGGGCTATACGTATCTGTGGGCGCGGGACGTCAATAAACAAAGGGCATTGAAGTACCGACCTCGACATTTGGCTTATTTTTCGGTTACTTTCTCTCCTTCGTATTTTAATTTCGGTGTGGATTTCAGATTCATGAGTAGATTTGAGGAGATTGACAGAGAGCTAATAGATTTAGGCTTGGTAAAGGACGGCGAGCTAAGGGGGAAGGCGCTAATCCTTGATTTGCGGGCGGGAGCCTCGCTTTACCAATTTAATATTCCCGCCAATATTTATTTCAATGTTAAAAATGCCTTGAATTACAACTACATCCAAATGGTTGGCAACGTTGCTCCAATAAGAAATATTTCCGTAAATTTGGAATTCTTATTTTAGAATTTAACCGGAAGGAAATATTTTACAATGTTAATAGATAGCCACGCCCACCTCTTTTTACCCAATTACAATGGGGAGGTTGGCGATGTAATTAAAAGGGCAAAAGACGCCGGAGTAAAATACATTTTGGTGCCGGCTACCGACGTAGTGACTTCGGCGGAAGCGATTAAGTTAGCCGAAGAGTACGACAATATTTACACCGCCGTTGGCGTTCATCCCCACGATTCAAAAGAATGGAACGACGATTGGATAGCGGAATTAAAGGAGCTTGCTAAAAACCCGAAGGTTGTGGCGATTGGCGAAATAGGGTTGGATTATTTCTACGATTTCTCGCCCCGGGAAACACAAATAATTGCATTGCGCAAACAACTTGATTTGGCGCTTGAATTGGGAATGCCCGCCATTATTCACAACAGGGAAGCAAGCGAAGACATAATGAAAATTTTTGAAGACTACAAAGGGTCGGGACTAAAGGCTCAATTTCATTGTTTTGCCGGTACAATAAGTGAGGCTAAGGAATTGATTAAACAAGGGCATTACGTTTCGTTTACCGGAAACATTACGTTTAAAAAGTCGGACGACTTACGAGAGATTGCCGCCTCGTTACAAATAGACAATTTATTGCTTGAAACGGATTCCCCTTTTCTTACGCCAGTTCCCCACAGGGGCAAAAGGAACGAGCCCGCCTACGTTAAAATTGTAGCGGAAAAATTAGCCGAGCTTCAAGGGCTTACTTACGAGGACGTCGTACGCTCGACGTATTACAATTTTTACAAGCTATTTGGAGTTGGCAAAAAACCCGATTTAAGTTTTACTTACAAAATTGGCAACTCGCTTTACGTTAATATTACCAACAGGTGTAATGCCGATTGTGTTTTTTGCGACAGAGGCGGAGAAGCCGTTGTTAAAGGGTACAATTTGAAAATGCCCAAAAGCCTCGAGCCCGACGCCAAGAAGTTTATTGAAGAAATCGGCGATCCAAAACAATACAAGGAAGTTGTTTTTTGCGGTTTCGGCGAACCGACAATTCGCTGGGATGTGGTTAAAGAAATAGCCGCTTACGTAAAGGCTAACGGCGGCAGGACAAGGCTTAACACAAACGGTCACGGGAATGTGATTAACAAGAAAGACATTACAAAGGACTTTCCCGGTTTGATTGATTCTGTTTCAATTAGTTTTAACACAACCGATCCAAAACAATACGCCGAGCTAATGCGAGTTGACGAAAAAATGTTTTACGAAATGTTAGACTTTGCTAAAAAAGCAAAGAAGTATTCGAGGGTAATAATGACAATTGTCGGATTGAACGAGGTAGACAGCCGCAAAGCCAAAGAATTTGTAACGGAAAAAATGGGCGTTGAATTTAGAGAAAGGGAATATTTTTAATTTCTGAAATGAAGAGGTTCGCGACAATACTAATCTTATTGGGCTTCACGCTTGTTAATGCTCAGAACAGCGTGAATTTCAAGGCTGAAATGGATTCGTTATTGTCAGACGAGTTTTTTAAATCTACGTTGCTTAGCGTTGAAATTTACAATTCAACAAAAGACAGCTTAATATTTTCGTTAAACAATCAATTGTTGATGCATCCGGCGTCGAACATGAAAATATTAAC
>JALWSN010000414.1 GCA_027080245.1 Ignavibacteriales bacterium
GCTTAAACCAAAAAGTGAATGTTGAACAACTACAAAATGAATTCGACGCTATTCTTGTCGCGGCAGGTTCTCACAAAGGCTACAACATGGGAATGGGAAACGAGGAGCTTGCAATCGACGGCGTTGAATTTTTACGCGAGTTCAAATTAAATTCCAATAACTTCAATATTCAAAAGGGAGAAAAGGTTGCAATAATAGGCGGCGGCAACACCGCAATCGACGTAGCCCGCACCGTTCTTAGGCTTGGCGGTTCTCCAACTATTTACTACCGTAGAACTCAAAACGAAATGCCCGCTATTGCAGAAGAAGTTGAAGAAGCATTCGCCGAAGGCGTTAAATTTGAATTCCTTACGGCGCCAACTGCTCTTCGGAAAACTTCCGACAACCAAATTGAAGCTACATTTATTAAAATGGAATTGGGCGAACCCGATGAAACAGGTCGCAGAAAGCCAATGCCAATCGAGGGTTCAGAATATTCTATTAATCTGAACAAAATAATTAAAGCCATTGGACAGAGTTACGACGAATTTGTATTCAACGGAAAAACGTTGAAAGTTAAGCAAGGTAAGATTGATTACGACGCCAACGTTCCGGTCTTTTGCGCCGGCGACATGGCCTGGGGCGGAACGGTTACCGAAGCAATCGGAAGTGGAAACAAAGCAGCGGAAGAAATAGACTACTATTTAAGGGGAATACATTACCAACCCGAAGAAAGCCCTGTAAATACAGTAGTTCCAGCAGACATCAATTTCGCTTATTACCTGCCCACTCCTCGAATTGAAAACAGAACAAAATACGGACAGGATATGTTCATGAATTTCGACGAAGTTGTTGAAGGCTTAAGCGAGGATCAAATAATAAGCGAAAGCAACAGATGCCTGCACTGCGGCGAATGCTTTAGCTGCGGCAATTGTTACAACTACTGTCCCGACGCCGCAATTCACATCGACGCGGAAGGAAGATTGAGAATAGATTACGATTACTGCAAGGGCTGCGGCATCTGCTTTGAAGAATGCCCCTGTTCCGCAATTGAATTTAAAATGAGCGAGGTGGAATATGAATAATACATTAAACGAAACAATTGAAAAGGAAAAAACTCAAAAAGGATTTGCCAGGCACACACAAAAAATTTTAAAAGGCAATTACGCCGCGGCGGAAGCCGCAAAACTTTGCCGGGTAGGTTTTGTGCCCGCTTACCCTATTACTCCACAAACTACCATTGTGGAAGAACTTTCCCGAATGGTTGCAAATAAAGAGCTCGACGCGCATTACGTTAATATGGACAGCGAACATTCGGTATTTGCGGCGGCAATGGGCGCGGCTTTAGCCGGCGAACGAGTATTTACCGCCACTAGCGGTCAAGGACTCTTTTACGCTCACGAAGTTCTTCACGCTATTGCGCACTTTAGATTGCCAATTGTTATTTGTAATGTGGGCAGACCTTCAATTCCCTGGAACATCTGGTCCGACCAAACGGACTCGCTTGCTCAACGGGACACCGGTTGGGTTCAGTTTTACGGCGAAAGCTCGCAAGAAGTGTTAGACACGGTAATTCAAGCTTACATTATTGCCGAAAGATTAAACCTGCCTGTAATGGTTGTGCTGGACGCATTTTACCAAAGCCACACAAGCGAAAACGTTTGGGCGCCCGAACAGGATTTGGTTGACGAATTCCTGCCGCCTAAGAAATTTACCGGCAGCGAAATTGACGGCATTAATCCTAAAGCGGTAGGCGGACTCGTTCCACCGGAACATTACGAGACTTTTAATTACCGCTATTGGACGGATGTTAATCAGGTAGAAGATTTGACTAACGAAGTTGGCGAAAATTTCGGTAAGAGCTTTGGCAGAAAATATTCCGCAATTGAAACCGTAAACATTACCGACAAAACCAAAATTGTTTTTGTTACAATTTCAAGCATTACTTCTACCGTTCGAGGCGTGTTAAACAAACATCCTGAAATTGGTTTGCTTAAACTAAGACTCGTTAAACCATTCCCAAAAGCAAGCGTTATTAAAGCCTTAAGCGTCCTTCCGCCAGACGCTTCGATTGTGGCTGTGGAAAGAAATTTCTTAGGCGATTCGGAAGGCGCTTTGATTCAGGAAATGAAACGCGCTTTGTACGGCGAACTGAATTTCAAGATGTTCGACGTTTACGCAGGACTTGGCGGAAAAGACGTTCCCCCGCTTACTATTGAAAAAATAATTTACAAAGTAAAGGAAGACGCTGAAAAAATAATCTGGATTGACTTAGAATAAAATTAAGGAAGAACAAAATGGAACCAGCATTCAAATTTTTAATAGAAGAAGAAAAAGTATTCTCAGGCGGATTAAGCTGCCGCGGTTGCGGTTGGGCATTGTTGGTGCGACATTTGTCAAGTATTTTAGGCGAAAATACGGTTTACGTAGTGCCCGCTTCTTGCTTTTCAATTATTGCGGGACCTTACCCGTTAAACGAATTAAAAGGGAGCGTAGTGCACACGGTCTTTGCGGCAGCCCCGGCAACGGCTACAGGCATCAGGCATGCGTTAGACAAGCAAGGCAAACGCGACACTAACGTAGTTGTGCTTGCCGGCGATGGAGGCACTTTCGACATCGGATTTCAATCCCTTTCCGGCGCGGCATCGAGAGGCGAAAATATTCTTTACGTGTGCAACAATAACGGCGCTTACATGAACACCGGAATTCAAACAAGCACGGCTACGCCTTACGGAGCGGTTACCACTACTAATCCCAATCCCGAATACAAAAAAACCTGGCCGAAGGATTTAATGGGAATCGTTGCGGCTCACAACATTCCATACGCCGCTACTTGTTCGCTTGCTTTTATTGAAGATTACAGAATGAAAATCAAACGAGCTAAAGAGATTGAAGGATTTAGATTGTTGTTAATTGACGGTCCCTGCCCGCCCGGGCACAAAACCGAACCTTCGCAATCAATTGCAATTACAAGATTAGCCGTGGAAACAAAATTGTTCCCCCTGTTCGAAGTGGAACATTTAAAATACCGAATTAATTATTTCCCGAAAGAAAAATTGCCTGTAGAAAAATGCCTTAAAAAACAAGGACGTTTTAAGCATTTATTCAACGGCTCGGACAACGGCAGAGCCCTAAAGGATATTCAGGAACACGTGGAAAGTTACTGGAACAGACTGCTTAAATTGGAACAATTAAGCCACGAATAATTTTCAATTCCACAAAACAGCAAACCCCCGTATGCACGGGGGTTTTTGTATTTAATACTGGTTTTCCTCTTTACTGTTGAACCTTTACCAAATCTTTTAATCGCGCGCTTATTATTGTCGCCTCAAACATACCTACGTTATCTCTTTCGCAAAGCCCTTTATTTGCAAGGGCAAAACGAACTTGCCGCCGGAACAACCACAGTAACGTTGCATCACAAATTAAAATTCAAACCCCACCTTAACCTCAACCTTAACCTTAGCCTCAATCTTAGCCTTAACCTCAATCTTAACCTCAACCTCAAAACCCTATCAATTTAACAAGCGGAAAACACTCGCACTATTTCAAAAAAACAGCCTGCTTTAATTTTTTAATTTTTCAAGTTCGTCAAGAATATTTTGGTTTACTTCTTCTACGCTGCGAGCTCCGTCAACCTCAATAATAACAGCTTTATCTTTGTAGTAGTTGAAGACGGGCGCGGTCGATTCGTGGTAAACTCTCAAGCGATTTCTAATTGTTTCCTCATTGTCGTCCTTGCGTTGAACAAGAGTTCCTTCCGCGCCGCATTCCGGGCAGACGTTAGGATTTTCCAGAGTCAACAAATTAACAATTGCGCCGCAAGCGCTGCAGGTTCTTCGGCTCGACAAACGTTTAACAATCAACGAGTCGTCCGCCGAAAGTTTAATAACCACGGGCTTTCCAAAGCCTAACTCATTAAAAATTCCTTCGAGTATTTCAGCTTGAGGAATAGTGCGCGGGAATCCGTCGAGAATGAATCCGTTTTTCATTCCGTCTTCGCTTAACTTCTCTCTAATCATTCCGCCAACAATCTCGTCGGGAACAAGTCCGCCGCTGTGTACAATTTCTTTTGCTTGTTTGCCTAATTCGGTTTCGTTTTTAA
>JALWSN010000415.1 GCA_027080245.1 Ignavibacteriales bacterium
CCCTCTGGAGCGCCGCTTGGTACATGTAACCGTGTGAAAGCACCTCGTCGTAAGCCTTGCGGGCTTCGTCGTAATTTTTAGCGCAAAATTGAACGTCGCCGTATTCCTTTAAAATCAAGTCGTTCGGCTCGGCTTCGTTCAAGTATTGTTGGTAATACGGCAGTGCTTCCTTACAGCTGTCCTTCATTACAAGACGCCTGCCCGCTTCAAGAATCGAGTAAAGTTTCTCCTCGTGGGCGCGCATCTTTTGAAACTCGATGTTCGAGCGTAGTTTTTCAATTTCCGGATTCGACGCGTCAATTTTTGCTGCGCGGTCGGCCATTTCCTTTGCACCCGTGAAATCCCGTTTGGCTAAAAGGTAGGAACCCATCGCTATTAAGGCATCCACGTTGTTAGGTTCTTTTTTCAGAACGTTTGTTAGGTATTGCCCGGCAAGGTCCAAATCCTGATTTGTCCAGATTGAAAGCTGCGCCCTGAAAAGCTGGTACTTAATGTTGTTGGGAAACCTCTCTAACAATTTGTCCATTATTTTAATCGCCTTGTCGAATTCCCTGCTCCAGGAAGCCACGCGCGCGTAATCGTAAAGAAATTCGGGGTCTTTCTCGCCGGGAACCAATTGCAAATAGGATTCGTAAACCGCGAGGGCGGAATCGTAATTCTCGACGTAAGTAAGGTATTTGGCAAGCTCGTAAGTGGCTTTTTTGTCGCGTGGATTTTTAGCTAATTTTTCCTTGTAAGTGGAAATCTCCTTCTTGTAAAGTTTTTTCCTGAGCTTAACGACGTAGTTCCATTTCTTTTCAAATTTCGGATTTCCTTGGTATTTGCTCGAAAGCTGTAAAAGCTGTTGGTAGGCTTCCTCGATTCTTTTTGCGTTTATTAATGCGTCAATTAAACGAAATCTGATTTTGTCGTTGTTGGGATTACGTCTTAAAATTCTGTAGTAGCGGTCAATGGGATAACCTTTTACCGACGTTGGTCCCAATTCCGTTACGTAAGCGTGGCGCGTGGCGATGTCCAATCCGTTTTGCGCTTCCTGAAAGAAAGGTTTGAAGCTAAGGGCCCTTTCAAAATCTTTTTTAGCGAGTTTGTACTTGCCGAGCCAGAGGCTGAAGTAACCGTACCGGCTCCAAAGGCGCCAATCGTTCGGGTATTTTTCCACCCATTTTTTAAGAATTTTCCAGCCTTTTAGAATGTGTTTGGTCATCGTAAGAATTTCAGTGTAACGAATTATTTCGTCCGGCGAAGCGTTCGGGTCGCGTTTTAAATACTCGTCGTACCACTTTTCGGCTAATTCCCATTCCTCCATCCAGCGGTAAGCCTTTCCGATTTCAAGGTAATTGTAAGGGTTGCCCGGGTCAATCTGAATTCCTCTTTTGTAGCCCACAATGTTCTTTCGTAAAATTTTGTACCAGACGGCGGTAACGCGAGCGAGGTTCTTGCGAATTTCTTTGTTCTTCGGCGCAAGTTTCAGCGCGCGTCTGAAATCGATTACCGCGTTCTTGTATTCCGTGCGGGCTTCGTAACAAAGTCCTCGTAAATTATAGCCGTCGGGTCTGCGCGGAAGAGCCGAGATGTATTTGTTCAAAAGTTTAATTGCCTCGCCGTATCTGCCGGCGTTCATGTGTTCTATTGCGGCTTTCTTTAACGCTTCAACCTTTTGCTGTGCGTTAATTGAAACCGTCAATAAAAACGCCGTGAAAATTAAAATTTTTATTTTCATTATTTTTCTAAAGTTTTCCCCCCTCCCGTTAGGGATGGGAGCGAAATAATGGAATTTAACGAGAATTTTTAAGTTAAATATTTAATTTAATAAAATTCTTGTTAAATTTTCCAAAATTCGTTTGTTACGGGAATAATTTGAGTTAAGTTCTTTTTTACTTAAAGCGTTTTCCTCCGTATTTTCGGGTTGATTTGTTCAACGGTAAGAAAGTTTTGGCTTCTTTCAAGTTGATTTTCCCAATTCCACAATTTTGTAAACCTTGTCGTTTTGGCGCACAATTTCATTGAACTTAAAAGTAATTTCGCTTCCTTTGGGAGCCGTTTCCACGGATTGTTCGTCTATTACCATTGAATTTATTTGCCATTCGAGCGTTCCGGTAGTTTCTCCGATGATGTAAATTTTGTCGCCTAATTTTAGTTCCTCAGCTTCCAATTTTACGTGAGCCACGCCGGCTTTTTTGAAATAGTTCAATACTTTTCCAGCGTAACGCTTTCGTGTGGTTGCCACGCTTCCGCGTTGAGTGGCAAAATCTTCCGCGCCGGGCCTGCCGAAATAAAATCCGGCTGAAAACCCCCTGTTGTAAACTTTTTCCAGCTCGCTTACCAAGCGTTGTTTCTTCTCTGCGTTTAGTTTGTTCTCGAAATAATCGTCAATTGCCTGCCGGTAAACCGAAACCACTTTAGCCAAGTATTCGGGGCTTCTTTTCCTGCCTTCGATTTTGAATGCGTCTATTCCCGCTTCAATTAATTCATCAAGGAACTCAACGGTCATTAAATCTTTGGGAGACATCACATAATCTTCGCCTAAAATGAACGAGGCGTTTCCTTCGGTGTCGATTATTTCGTATTCTCTTCTGCAAGGTTGAATGCAATCCCCTCGATTGGCGCTATGCCCGAACGCATAATGGCTCATGAAGCAACGCCCGCTAACGGCAACGCACATTGCCCCGTGAACGAAAGCCTCGATTTCCAGGTTCACCTTTTGTTTGATTTCTTTGATTTGCTCCAATGCGCACTCGCGGGCAAGCACAATTCTTTTTGCACCAAGTTCCTCGAAAAATTTTGCCGAGCCGGAATTTGAAATCGAAGCTTGAGTTGAGACGCAAAGAGGCAAATCATATTCCAGAATTTTTTGAATCACTGCAAAATCCCACGCAATTACCATATCGATTCCGGCGTATTTTGCCCTGCGCAAAATTTCGTCGACGTCGGCTAATTCGTTTTCGTAAACAATTGTGTTTAGCGTCAGGTGCGCATCCACACCGGCGTTGTGGCAAAATCGCGTTACTTCCTCCATCTCGTCAAGGAGAAAATTCTTGGCTCTGGCACGCATGTTTAATTTTTCCACGCCGAAGTATACGGCGTTGGCTCCGTTTTTAACAGCCGTTCTTAACATCGTCCAATTGCCAACGGGCGCTAACAGTTCCGGTTTTTTAATTTTATTTTTCATTTGTGTTGTTCCTTTCAATTTTAACGTCAAAGCTCAACCGCATTTCAAATCAACCCATGCATTCGTCCAATCGCCTTGGTTTGTTTAAACTTAATATTAAGCGATTTTTTATTGTTAGATTTTGTTAACTTTAAAATCTAATTAAATTTATTTTCTTTTTCCGATGAATCTTAAAGAAGAAAAAACAAACGGCAAAGATACGAACAAATTTAGCGAAATTTTAACTTTAATTCCGCTTCCCTCCGCGTTAACGGACGGAGAGGGAAACATTTTAACGGCAAACGAATTATTTAAAAATGAATTTGAATTAACCGCGGCGCCGTTTGGGAATTTGGACGATTTTCTCATGTTAAAGGAGGGAAAAGGGAAAGTAGCGGATTTAATCGCCCGGAATTCGAAAGACGCGCCCAATTACGCCAAAGCGTTTTACAAAAAAGCCGACGAGGGAAAATATTTTAAGCTAAATTGGTCTTTGCTCGGAGAGGGAAAATTTATTGTTACGCTGACGGACGTAACGGCGGAGGAAAGCAAAGAAAGACTTTTCAAGTGCGTTCTGGACAACGTTGACATCGTTATTTTTTCGATGAAACCGCAAGGAACGGAGTTTGATTTTATTAGCGGCGCGGCAAAAAAAATTTTAGGTTTTGAAATAAAAGATTTGTTGAGCCACAAGTTTTCTTTCTTGAGAAGTATTCAAAAGCGTGAATATCCTAAATTAAGAAAATTCCTAAGGGATTTAGCCAACGGTTTGTCCTCCATTATTGAGTACGGGATTGTGGATAAGCAGGGGCAAATAAGGTACGTCCGTCACAGCGCAACGCCAATAGCACGGGGGAATAAAATCGTTAGAATAGTTGGCGCTATTGTCGACGTAACGCA
>JALWSN010000416.1 GCA_027080245.1 Ignavibacteriales bacterium
AATTAATTTTAGGCAGAAGATCAATTCCAAAAATTAAAAACACCCCAATCCTACCCCTTCTCCTCCGGGAGAAGGGCAACGAGGATTAAATACATCTGCCAATGTTAAGGGGATGAGGTGGAAAGAACGCAAATTACTTACGACTTAAGACTTATTCCTTAAGACTTTCAAGCTTTTTATTAATCAAAAAATCATTGTAGTAAACAATGTTAATTAAAATTATTAATTGAAAGAAAATTTTAAAATCAATTTTAATAATAAAACTGTTAATTTGTGGAAAACTTAAATTTGTTTGAAAATCGGGGTAAAACAACAGACAAATTAATTTTAAAAATGTTAGTAAAATGTTAATTAAAGGAATTTAATTAACATGCGTTAATAACTCAATTGTTGTTAACAACTTTAACCGAAGTTATCCACAGGTTGTAAACAAGTTGTTAGAGTAATTCTGAAATAGAAATCGGTTAGAAAGTGCGTCTCTCTAAAATAAATTGAATAACGATGTATTTTAGACAGCAGCGCTTTTACGAATATTTTTCTGTCAATACCCACACCAACCCTAACCCTTTCCCTCCCTGAGGGAATGGCAACGAAAATAAATACGTCTGCCAATGCTAAAAGGATGGGCTGGTAATAGACCAAGGTGAAAAATAGCTCTTTAATTTATTCTTACACATCTGTGTTAATCTGTGAAATAATCTGCGATAATCTGTGGTAAAAAATAAACCACAGATTCGCAATGAGAAAAATTATTCCCTAAACTCCAATTATTTACGACTTAAGACTTTTTCAACAACTCCAACCCAGACAAAGTTTTAAGGGAATATTCAAATGTTGGATGCATTACTCGGATGACATTGCAAAATCCGAAGGTTGACGGTAACTTACTTTATGTCGAACCCCTAAAATTGTGAAGAATGTAGCCCATCCATCCAATTGTCCATTACTCCACCCATCCTTCGCGGCGCTTACTACTTAAGACTTATTCCTTAAGACTTTCAAGCTTTTTAATATTCAAAAAAAAATTTTTAAACAAAAATGGATTTAGTATCTTATTTTAAAACTTTTAAAATAAACACTTGACAAACACCCCCCGCTAAGTAGTAAGTTAATGTCAAAATTAAAATTTGTTTTTGTTTAATCATTTCGGATTAAAAAATAAAAGGAAAAACAATGCGCGATGAAAAGGAACTAAAAAACTTAAAGAAGCAAATTCACTACCTTAAAGGTCAACTTGAAGGAATAGAGAAAATGATTGATTCAGGAAGGAGCTCTAACGAAATTTACGTTCAATCCCGAGCGGTCGAAGGAGGCGTTCAAAGGCTGATTTACAATTTACTTGAAAATCTTTTGCGTAAAGAGCTTGCGGAGAAAATCGTTAAGGTTGTTAATGAATGCCCGGGTAACTGCCCTGACGCCGAAAAAATTGAGGTAATCAAAAAAGAGTTTCCCGTAATGGAATTCAAAAAAGTAGCAACAATAATTAAAGAAATGGAAGAAATTGAAAACAGACTTAAAAAATACAATCAAAAGGAGAAGTAAAATGAAAAACACAATCGAAATTTTTGTAGCGGGATGTCCCTATTGCGATTCGGCTGTAAAGCTAGTTAAAGAAGTTACAAATAACGACGACGAAATTAAGGTTTACAATCTTGCCGGCGTGGAAAAGGAAGAAGTTAAAAAAGTTGCCGATGGCTACGGCGTAACGACAGTGCCGGCGGTAGCGGTAAACGGCAGTTTGCTGGAATGTTGTAAAACCGGCGGCGTTACGAGAGAGTTGCTGGTTTCGGCGTTAAGTTAACGCGGTTAAAATCGTCTGAGTAATTGGAGAAGTCGTGAAGAAAGCAATATTTGTAGTTCTTTGTTTAATTTTTGTTTCGGTCGAATTGTCCGCGCACGAACCGATTTACGGACGCGGTCCGCACGTTCTTTTCAAAGGCGGCTTTTCGCTTGGATTTGTTTTCAGCGGACAATCAGGCGCTTTTGGAACTGAGTACGCAATTGAATACGGATTAACGCCCAACTTAACGGTTGGGCTTTCTCTCCCTTTTACTAACGGTAGCGCCGACGGATATTTGGTTGGTGGAAAATACAGATTTTACACGGTTTTTCAGCGCGGCGGAATGAGAGAGTTTGCCATTTTTGGCGGCTACAAAATTAAGGGAAGAAAAAAAGGTATTAATTCGCTTGTTTTGGGATTTACAGCAGGCAGGGAAGCAGTTAATTGGTATTGGTTTGCAAGCGCAGGATTTACTTCTAAATTTACAGGAGCCGCGCTTGCGCCCGGGAATGAAATCAACTACGATTTTACGCTTGGTTACAGAGTAACAAAACTTGATTATTACAAACCGGATTTGGTTGTTTTTCTGGAGTTCCTTGGTAAGAGATTGTTTAAATCCAAATTCAACGGTAATTTAATTTCCCAAAGCGGCGGGGACATCTGGTCGGTTGCGCCTACGCTAATGTTAACTTACAGAAATTACGCCCTGCGAATGGGCGTGGAAATTGGTTTGGCTCGAAGCGGATTTGTAAGTAAGACCGAAACAAACTTCAGAGTTGGAATTGAAACTCACTTGTAAATTTAAGTAAGGAGAAAAAAATGCATTTCAAAATAAAAGCCGCAAGGTTTATTCCTTTTTTAATAGCGGCAATATTAGCTGTTCCGGTTAAAGGACAAAATAAAAAAGTAAAAAAAACTAAAACAGAAAAGGAAAAACAAGTTAAGTTGCATGTGGACGGATTAGCCTGCCCATTTTGCGCCTACGGTTTGGAGAAAAAACTTAAATCAATCAAAGGCGCAAAAAATTTTAAGGTAGATCTCAAAAAAGGCGAAGCTGCCTTGACCGTGCCCGCAAAAAACAAAATTTCAAAAGAAAAGTTAAAAGATCTCGTTAAAGAAGCCGGATTTAAACTACGGAAAATTGAGATTGGTAAGGCGTTAAATTCCAAAAAGAATGTGAAAGAGAAAAAATCAAAATAAGACGTTAAAAACATCCGCTAAAAATAAATTGAATTGTAATGAATTTTAGATAGCAGCGCTTTCGCAAAGATTTTTTTGAAATTACACGCCCCAACCCAAAACAGTTCACCGCTGATGGAAAGTCTTAAGTAACGAGTCTTAAAGAATAAGTCATAAGCAGTAAGCGGAGACATTGTTCTTTTTACGCTAATAACATTTTTTAGAGAGTGGGTGTGCGAACGGAAATTACTACTAATTTTTTATTTGTTGCTACAAAGGTCATGTCCCTCAGAAGGACAACAGATTAGCAGAATACTTGAAAAGAGGAGGGGAACCTCAAAAGCGCTGCTCACATTTAAAAGCCCCCTTCTCTTGGCAAGAGAAGGGGGTTTGGGGGTAGAGTTGTTTGATCTCCAAAACAAATCGAATTGCAATTAATTTTAGGCAGAAGATCAATTCCAAAAATTAAAAACACCCCAATCCTACCCCTTCTCCTCCGGGAGAAGGGCAACGAGGATTAAATACATCTGCCAATGTTAAGGGGATGAGGAGGAAAGAACGCCAATTACTTACGACTTAAGACTTTTTACCAACTCCACCCCGGCCCTCCTCTTGTAAAGAGGAGGGAGAACTTCAAGGGTGGACGGGAATTTAAAAGCCCCCTTCTCTTCGCAAGAGAAGGAGATTTTTGGGTAGGGTTTTTTTGCCTTAATATTGAAGTGTTTTATTTGAATTCAACTCAAAATTACCGCAGTATTTGGCCGACATTGCCGTCGGATTCATCCGACGGAGACAAAGATAACAAATCTTAGCGGGCTTTTCCAAAGGAATCCTTCGGATAGCCCCATTAAAAAGTCAGCGCAACCTAAAAGAACAAATGTGGCTAAAGCCATTATTTTATTTTAGTTTCCTGCTTCCGTCAGCTGCCCCAACGGGGTGGCGTTGCCAAAGCTGACGGCAATGCGGCTTTGCCAAATCTGACGGCACCCCCAGATGTCCCGTACGGTATTCACCCAAAAATTCGCGCAACCCAACAAACTTACTACTTAAGACTTATTC
>JALWSN010000417.1 GCA_027080245.1 Ignavibacteriales bacterium
CTTTCATTGGAAGGAACGTTAAGATTAATTACAACCTTTCCGTTGGCGCCGGCGCTTACGTTGACGGCAATGTTTCTTTTGGCAAGAACGTTAAACTTTACGAACGGGTTTACCTGAACACTTACCCAAATCAGCAAATTGTTATTGGAGACAATGTGGAAATCCTGTGGGACGACATTATTAAAGGCAATGTGCAAATTGGCGACTACTCGAGGATTGAATCCAGCGTTAACATGACCGGCAGCGACGAATTCCCTTTGAGAATTGGAAAGAACGTTATTATTAAGGGAACCAGCTACCTGTTCGGAACAAAAGTAGAGGACGGTATTTTTATTGAGCACAGCATTTTGATTAAAAAAATCGTTAAGCGTTACGAGGACGCCCACGGCAATGTAATGCCCGTCAGATTTTACGTTCCTTACCCCGAGGGCGTTGAAGCTATTGAATCTATTAGTTGACGAGCTCTCGTAGATTTTTGCCTTTTAAATTTTACGGAATTTTTCCGCGAAAAAAGTATATTTGCAATTTGTTTGAAAAAAATTATTGAGGTGTGCTATCGCTAAGAAAGAACAATCGGTAATCGAAAAAATTGTTTCCCTTGCCAAAAGGCGCGGGTTTGTTTTTCAATCGAGTGAAATTTACGGCGGACTTAACGGCTGCTGGGATTACGGACCGCTTGGCGTTGAACTACTTAAAAATATTAAGGAAGAATGGTGGAAGGCAATGACCTACCGCGAGGACGTGGAGGGACTGGACGCCGCCATTTTAATGCATCCCAACGTTTGGAAAGCTTCGGGACACGTTGAAAATTTTACCGACCCAATGATTGATTGCAAACAATGCAAAGCAAGGTTCAGGCTGGACACTCTGGGCGAGGCGATTTCGGAAAAGAAAAAAGAAAAAATACTCAGACATTTTCTCGAGAAGATTGAAGGCGACGGGCAAAAGTTTGCAACAGCTAAAAAAATTTTGGAAGAGGACAAAAGCGCCGATGAAAAATTCGAGGCTTTGCTGGAAGAAAAATCTCTTAGCTTCGATTTGCTTTCGGAAGTTAACTGCCCTAACTGCGGAACCAAAGGGGAATTTACCGAGCCGCGAAGTTTTAATTTAATGTTCAAAACATTTATTGGTCCCGTGGAGAACACCGACAATGTTGTTTATTTGAGACCCGAAACGGCACAGGGAATTTTTGTTAATTTTCTCAACGTAATGAACGCTAGCCGTCAGAAAGTGCCTTTCGGAATAGCCCAAATCGGCAAAGCCTTCAGGAACGAAATCAACACAAAAAATTTCCTTTTCCGCACGAGGGAATTTGAACAAATGGAAATGCAATATTTTGTGAATCCCGCCGAGGACAAAAAGTTCTACGACTACTGGAAAGAAAAAAGAATTAACTGGTACAAAAGTCTTGGAATGACCCCCGAAAAACTCCGCTTTCACAACCACCCGCCGGAAAAATTAGCCCATTACGCAAAGGAAGCTACGGACATCGAGTACCTCTTCCCATTCGGCTGGGGCGAGATTGAAGGCATTCACAACAGAACCGATTTCGATTTGAAAAGGCACGAGGAATTTTCAGGCAAGTCCCAAAAATACTTCGACGACAAGACGCGAGAGAAATACATTCCTTACATTATTGAAACATCAGCCGGAGCGAGCCGTGGTTTCATGGCATTTTTAATTGACGCTTACAACGAAGAAGAAGTCAACGGCGAAATGCGCGTTGTGCTTAAACTTCATCCTAAGCTTGCGCCAATCAAAACCGCTATTTTCCCGCTGGTAAATAAGGACGGAATGCCGGAAGCCGCAAGAGAAATAGAAAAATCATTGCGTCCGTTTCTGCGAGTATTTTACGATGACAAAGGCGCTGTGGGTAGGCGTTACCGCCGTCAGGACGAAGCCGGAACGCCTTATTGCGTAACGGTTGACACCCAAACCCTTCAGGACGGAACGGTTACAGTCAGGGAAAGAGATTCAATGGAACAGGTTCGCGTTCACAAAAACGAATTGCTTGAATTTTTATTGAACAAATTTAAATAATATTCATTATTGAAATTTGCGCTTTTGCCAAAGGCTTTTTGCTTTGCGTTAGGGCGCAAGAATATTTTTGAATTTTCTCTCAAAATATTCATTAATGCTTAAAAACGCTTCCGTCCAAAATGAATTGCGATTCAATTAATTTTGGACGGATGTGCGCCCAGTAATAAATCTTTTTTCAAAAGTAAACTTTAACATTTGATTTTTTAAAAGTAAA
Source organism: Ignavibacteriales bacterium (assembly GCA_027080245.1). Taxonomy (GTDB): domain Bacteria; phylum Bacteroidota; class Ignavibacteria; order Ignavibacteriales; family Melioribacteraceae; genus WFQV01. The sequence goes on from JALWSN010000417.1 coordinate 2,255, forward strand.
ACCTTAAGTTACTGTTTAACTTCAAAAACATTAACGACATTATGTCCAAGTTTAACTTAAAAACAACATTTGCAGCTTCTTTATTCTTAATTATCATTTCACTTCAGTCAATCCCTGCCTTCTCTAAAAAGCCCGTAAAAGCCAAAAATGCAATGGTGGTTACCGTAAGCGCTCCGGCTACGCGCGTTGGCGTTGAAATTTTGAAGAAAGGCGGCAACGCAATAGACGCCGCGGTAGCGGTAGGCTTTGCGCTTGAAGTAACTTACCCCTTTGCAGGCAATATTGGCGGGGGCGGCTTCATGGTGATTCATTTAAAAGACGGCAAAAATACCACAATCGATTTCCGGGAAAAAGCGCCCCTTAAAGCAAGCAGGAATATGTACCTCGACGAAAACGGCAATTACATTCCTTCGTTAAGTAAGGAAGGTGCCCTTGCCGTTGGCGTGCCAGGGAGCGTGGCCGGTTTGATTTACGCATTGAAAAAATACGGTACTATGCCTTTGTCCGAAGTTATTCAACCCGCAATTGATTTGGCAAGAAAAGGCTGGAAGCTCGACGAGCGTTCAGTTGAATTAATTAAAAGGTCGCTGCCTAAATTTGCCCGCTATCCTGAATCAATGAAAATATTTACCAAGAACGGCAAGCCGTACGAAGAAGGCGACGTGTTCAAGCAGCCCGAGCTCGCAAAAACGCTCGAACGAATTAAGAAAAACGGATGCGCGGGATTTTACTCCGGCCTAACGGCAAAGCTTTTATTGAAAGAGCTTAATAAATACGACGGAATTATTACGCAGAAAGACCTTGACGAATACCAACCCGTGGAAAGAAAACCTGTCGTGGGTTCCTACCGAAGTTACAAAATTATTTCGATGCCGCCGCCGAGTTCAGGGGGAGTAATTCTTGTAGAAATGTTAAACATTCTGGAAAACTTTCATTTCGAACCGGACGAGTGGGGTAGCAGCCAGTATTACCACAAGTTAGTGGAAGCAATGAAATACGCCTACGCCGACAGGTCGAAGTTCCTTGGCGATCCCGATTTCTACCCCGTACCGCAATCGGGTTTGATTTCAAAGAAGTACGCAAAAGAAATATTTAACAAAATCGGAGATAAGGCGACTCCGTCGTCGGAAATCAAGCCCGGCAACCCCAAACTTTTCAAGGAGCACATGCAAACCACTCATTATTCAATTTACGACGAATACGGAAACGCCGTAAGCGTTACTACTACGTTAAATTCCGCTTTTGGAAACAAAATGGTAGTTGACGGAGCAGGCTTTTTGCTTAACAACGAAATGGACGATTTCAGCGCAAAGCCGGGTGTTCCCAATCAATTCGGTTTGATTGGCGGCGAGGCAAACTCAATTCAACCGGGCAAAAGAATGCTAAGCTCGATGACGCCAACAATTGTGTTAAAAGACGAGAAACCTTTTCTTGTGGTCGGTTCGCCCGGCGGTTCAACCATTATTACCACCGTCTTGCAAGTAATATTAAACGTAATAGATTTTCACATGGACGTTCAAACTGCCGTCAACATGCCAAGGATTCACCACCAATGGTTGCCTGATAAAATATTTTACGAGAAATACGCTATTAACAAAGACGCCGCCGAGAACCTTGAGCGAATGGGTTACAAACTTGCGGATATGCGTAAATCTTTTAAAATCATTGGAATTGTTGAAGCCATTCAAATAGACAATCAAAGACGCTCGGTTTACGGCGCCAACGACCCGCGCGGCGGTGGCTTAGCTGAAGGC
>JALWSN010000418.1 GCA_027080245.1 Ignavibacteriales bacterium
TGGTTTTGCACCTCCGCGGCAGGTATCGCTAAATTTGACGGGACTAATTGGACGGTTTACAATTCTTCAAATTCGAACCTTCCTTCGGACGACATTCTTTGCGCGGAAATGGACAAAAAAGGTAACATCTGGTTTGGAACTACAATGGGATTGGTTAAATACGACGGTTCTAAATTTACTACTTACAAATTTTTTACCTATGAAAATATTGTTAATTCCATTGCTATTGACACTTCCGGCGTTATTTGGTTAGGCTTCGATAACAAAGGGGTTGTTAAATTTGACGGCGTTAATTCCACAATCTTTAATTCTTCCAATTCAGGCTTAATGTACGATTACGTTTTAAGCGTGGCGGTAGATTCCAGCAACAATGTTTGGTTCGGCACAAGATTTGGCGGCTTGGAAGAATATTCCAATGGTAATTGGACAATCTACGTTTCAGGAGATACAGACTTGCCGACTGATATTGTAACATCCATTCAGATTGCGAAAAATGGAGAAAAAATAGTTGGAACTTATTTAGGCGGAGCGGTTATTTTCGACGGTAATTCGTGGACTGTTTACGACACTTCTAATTCCGCTTTGCCAAATAATAATGTTAATACCGTTTTTGTTGATTCCTCGGGTCGCGTTTGGTTGGGTACGGATTTTGGTATTGCGGAACTTAAAGGAAATTCAATGAAAACAATAAATACCCAAGATTCTCCGCTTGTTTGGGATTGGATTAAAGATATTGAAATTCAAAATGGTAATGTTGCTTGGATTGCTACCTTTAACGGAGTTGGAAAAGACAATCAAAATCATTGGACAACTTTTCAAAAATCTGAAAATACGGGTCTTCAATCGAATTTTGTTTACTCCATTGATTTCGACAAAAACGGCAATGTTTTGATGGCTACTGACTTGGGATTGGCAATTTACAACGGTTGGGGCTGGAAGAATTTAACAGACGCTTACGGATTGCCTTCCAGCAAAACAAGATTCGTTACAGTTGACGCGAATGGCAATATTTGGGTAGGGACAATTAAAGGCGCGGCTAAATACGACGGTAAGAACTGGACGATTTTCAACAAAACAAACTCAGGTCTTCCCGCGGATTACATCAAAACAATTGCAATCGATAGCAATGGTTCGGTTTGGTTTGGCGCTTATTACGAAGGAGTCGCCAAATACGACGGTCAAAATTGGGAAACGTTCAATTCTTCTAATTCCCCTTTGTCAAGTGACGCTGTTAATAAAATTAAAGTTGACAAAAATTCTCACGTCTGGTTTTGCACTTACGCTGGTTTAGCGGAATACGACGGTAAAAATTGGACTGTTTACGATAATTCAAATGCGGGTTTGGAAAATCTCGTTTGGGATATTGCATTTGATAAAGCCGGCAATAAATGGGTGGCAACATTTAATGGTTTGTTTGAATTCGACGGAACTAATTGGACTGCTTTTAATACGAGTAATTCGGGACTTACTTGCAACGACGTCCGCTCCATTGCAATTGATTCCTTGGGCAACAAATGGATTGGAACAGTTGGCGGAATGAGTATTTTTAACGAAAAGGGGGTTGTGGTTTCGGTCAAGGACAAAAAGAAAATAATTCCTACCGATTTAACCCTGTCTCAAAATTATCCCAATCCGTTTAATCCTTCTACGGTAATTGAGTATTTTTTGCCTGGCAATATGTTTGTCTCGTTAAAAGTATTCGATTTGTTAGGCAGGGAAGTAGCTACTTTAGTTAATAAAGTTCAAACGGAAGGAATGCACAAAGTAGTTTTCAACGCTTCGAGGAATCTTTCTACGGGAATTTACATTTACAAATTAACCGCGGGTAATAAATCACTTAGCAGGAAGATGATTTTAATGAAATAATTTTCCTCCCCCAAAAATCCCAACGCTAAACCCGGAAAGCCTTGCAGGAATTATTAGCTGCAAGGCTTTTTTAATATTAAAGGTAAGAAGAAAGATTAAGACGTAAATTAAATTTTTAGCAAAAAATAAAATCTGGGAAACAATTGGGTAGATTCAAATTTATTAGGCTGTTTGATTAAACGTCCAAAAAACGATATTTTAAATTAAACAAAAAAAGGATTTTAAAATGAAAAACATTTCTTACGAAGAAACCGTATTTGAAGGGATCTTAAAAAATTTACGCCAATACGTAAAGGATACCATTTTTTCCATCGAAATGGTTGACAAAGAGACTCTGAGTTTTGTTTTGCAATTAGATGAGGAAAGAACCGATCCTCTGATTATCCAACTAATTAAAAGTCCTGAAAATATATTGGTCCTTTTTATTATTAAATATGTTGAAGAAATTGTAAACGAAACCGATGAATTATTAGTAGATAAATTGTTTGAAAATGAGGAATTTACCGAATATTTAGAAGAGCGACATTTTTTCTTAAATAAAAATGAAGAAGGGCTATTTCTTGAAAAATTAATAATTTTAGGCAACGAACCAAAGCGAGCTATTCTTGAGGGATTTTGGGAGATAGCAGAATATTATGGACAACTACCATACATTTTGGAAGCTATTGCAATTGAATTAGAGGATATTGAAAGTCAATTATTCAATTAGGATGAATTTTCTTTAGTTTCAATTTTAAAAAAAAGTAAACCTATTTCTCTAATTTTCGATAATTGAATAAAACAAGTATTACAATATTTGGAAAAAAGCATCTCCCGGCAAGTTAAATAGGTAGTACTTCGAAGCTCGCTAGTAAAAGAGGTAAAGCAAAGGATTTATGATTTTTCATATTGAGTTTTAATTTTATGCTGAACTTCACAAAAAGTAATTTCATAAAACAAAACCGCCTTGTAACTATTTTAATTACAAGGCGTTATTGTAGTGGGGACTATAGGACTCGAACCTATGACCCCCTGCTTGTAAGGCAGATGCTCTAAACCAACTGAGCTAAGTCCCCAAAAAATTTCTCGCTTTGAGCAATCAAATTTTCAAAAATTAAGATTACAATTTTAAAAACATTTTCTTTAATAATCAACATATTTTAGAAAAATTTCTACGTTATTTTCAGAATTTAAGTAGCTCGTTACCTTTCTTGAAATATTTCGGCAAATAATCGATTAAACAATCCATACTTTCGGGTGTAAATAGAATTGTTTTTGGATCTTTGCCCTTAAAACTTTTTTCGAAGAATTTGAATTTCGACAAAACTTCTTCCCGCGATCCGGAAAGTATTTCAACAAAATCGCTTAATTTTGAAAGCTTAATCTTTCTTTTTGAAAATTCGTCGTAAAGAAAACTTGTAATAACGGATTTGTACAAATTCGATTTATCGTCAATCACGAAATATTTAGCTTCAGGAAAATCCGTAATAATAGCTTTAACCGAACTGCGTAATTTTGCTTTAATTAAACTTTCACCAAGCAAATATCTATTGTCCTCGATATTATCATTAAGTAGAATTCCGTAAGTTTTATCTGAATTTCGGAAATATTCTTTCAACAAGTAATTGTTTTTCGAAGGGATAATTAAAAAATTCAAAGGGAACGTTGATTCTACGTAATGTTTTAGTTCTGCGGAATCGATGTAGTCCCGGAAAACCAACAGCAATCGAAGCCTTGTGGCTAACCGCCTAACATTTTTTAGGCGGACTAACAATATCTTAAAAAAAAGCGATTTTCCTTGATAAATTGAGATATGTGTTATTTTTCCTATTCTTTTTGACGTTAGTTTTTCATTCGGATTGCTAAATCCGTTTAACAAATCCCTGATGAAAAGCGGCATTAATACATCTTCAGGCAATTTGATTTTAGCTATTCCTTTTAGCGGATTTTTTGTAGAGCGCAATTTTTTGATTTTAACAAATTGACCGTCGAGATCATATTCTCGAGCTACGCTTTTAACTCGCTCGGCAAATTGTTCGAATGAGAGTTCCTCGACTTTAATTTGTTTTTTGGGAAGGAAATATTCGAGCGCCACGTTGAGCAAAAGCAAAAGAACCGATAAGGAAACAAGCAAATAAAGAACTTTGATT
>JALWSN010000419.1 GCA_027080245.1 Ignavibacteriales bacterium
TTGTTCGTCTGCTTCCGTCAATAATATCAGCTCATCTTCGCTGTCAATTAAGTTTACCCCTGTTATTATAGAGTAAAACAAGCCTCCTGGTTTTTTTGTTTCTTTGCCGTTTAATTTGATAATGTCTCTGACGGTATGTCCTACAAGTAACAAGCGCATTGTAAAAAGCATTAAATTATTTTTCGTAAAGCGTCGAGGAATGCGTCTATTTCTTCCCTGGTATTGTAGAAATGAGGAGAGATTCTAAGCAAACCTTCGCGGGTTTCAACAATAATATTTTGTTCGGCAAGTTCTTCTTTTATTCGATCGGAGTCTTGAACGTTAACGGAAACAATACCGCTAAGGCTGGAATCGGGTTCGGTTAATAATAACGGGGATAAACCCACCTCAACAAGCTTATTCATTAAGTATTTTACATTTACATGCAGGTCGGCAAAAACATTTTCAAGTCCGTAGTTGAGGAAAACGTCAAGCGATTTATTCAAGGCAAAAATTCCTGCTACATTAGGAGTACCGGTTAAGTATTTGTTAGCATTGTTTGGGAAAGTTAAATCGTAGTTCAAAAGGGACCACGGATTTGCAACGGATTGCCAACCAACAATCGAGGGCTGAAGAATTTCTTGCAGCTTGGAGCTAACGTAAAAGTAAGCGAGTCCTTGCAGTCCCAGCAGCCACTTTTGCGCTCCGCCCGTTAGGAAATCTACGTTCAGATTTTTCAAATCAATATTAACGGCGCCGGCGGCTTGAATGGCGTCAACGGCTAAAACAATATTTTCGCGATTGCAAATTTCGCCCAGCTTTTTCAAATCAATTTTGAAACCGGTCAAAAACTGAACGAGGCTTACTGAAATTAATTTTGTTTTAGGCGTGATTAGTTTTTCGTAATCTTCAATTTTTAAAATACCGTTTTCGGATTTAACAAAATCAACTTCAACGCCTTTGTGCCGTAAATTAAGAAAAGGGTACACGTTCGAAGGGAATTCGATGTCGCCTAAAATTATTCTGTCGCCCGACTTAAAATTCAACCCTTGCGCAAGCATGCTCATTGCACTACCTACGTTAAATCCCCATGCGATATTTTCGGCGGGGCAATGCAGGAGTTTTGCAAGTTTTTTCTTTGTCCGCAAGTTAACAAGCAAAAATTGTTTGTAATTGTTAATTACCCCGGCGCTTCTTTGCTTGGCGTATCGGTTTAAAGCCTCCGCGACGTTTGAGGGCATCGGGCCAACAGAGGCATGATTGAAATAGATTTTGCCCGATTTTAAGTAAGGAAATAATTTCCGAATTTCTTCTTTTTCCATTTTTACCTTTAAATGATTTTTTGATTTGCAAAGGGCTTTTTAATTAAGTAGGAAAGATAAGTAATAAAACAAATTTGTTTTTGAATTTTTAATTGAATAATTTAATAAAATATTCAATAATTGAAAATTAGAATGAATGAATTTTTAAAAAACTTGAAATAATTGGACAATACAAAGACGTCAGGCATTCTAACCTTATTTTTTAGGGATGAAAATGATTGTGGCAATAACTTTAAGAGAAATTAATAAACAACGAGAATTTTAGATTGGTTAATAATTATGTTGAGGCTAAGGTTGAGGTTAAGAATAGGGAGAAAGAATTAATGGAGGTCGAATATTAAAAAAATAATCTGCGTTAGTCAGTCCATTTGAATTTTGTTAAATCTTAAAGTAAACTTAACGCCCTTTTCTCTCTTGTTGTCTATTTCAATTTTCCCTTTGAATCCTTCGACTATTGTTTTTACAAGGCTTAATCCTAATCCAAATCCTTTAATGCCTTGTATTTCAGCGTTTTTGCCGCGGTAGAATCTTTCAAAAATATTTTGAAGTTCTTCTTCCGTAATTCCTATTCCAAAATCTTCCACTTCGATTACAACCGAATCTTTCTCGAGGAAGGCGTTCACAAAAATATCCTCCTTTTCGTTTGAATATTTAATTGCATTGTCGATTAAATTGTAAAGGACAATCGCCATGAAGTCCTCACGTCCCTTTAAATAAATTCCGTTTTGAATATTAAATTTAACGTTCTCGTTGTTCGAATATGCCGGCATTATTTCCTTTTTCAGAAGAGAAGAGAGATTGAAGATGTTAATTAGTTCTTTGGTCAGGTCGTCTTCCTTTGCAAGCAGAAGCATTGCTCGCACGATTTTAATCATTCTAAGAGTTTCGCTTTTAATTTCAATTAAAGCATTGCGGTATTCTTCGTTCGAGCGCTCTTTCCTTAAAATAAATTCAAGCTCGGTTTGAATTGAAGTTAACGGCGTCATGAGTTGGTGTGAGGCGTTGTTGCTGAACTGGGAAATTTCCGCAATTTGTTTTTCCAATCTGTCCAGCAAGTTATTAAATGCCGTTTTTAATCTTCCAAGTTCGTCCTCGGGGTCGGCAGGGTAATCCAGCCGGGCTTTAATGTTTTGAACGCTAATGTTTTCGGCGAGGGTAACAACCCGATTAATTGGCTCGAAAGTTCTGTTGGCAATAATAATACTTAGAAGGAACACAAGAAAAATAACGAAGGGAAAAGTAATGAGGTTTATTGCAAGTATTTTGTTGGTAGCTTTTGAAAGAGAACTGTTAATAATTGAAAGTTGCAGGAAAACCTTATTATTGTTAAGCAATTTAGCTGTAGCTACCCTTAGCTTGGTTCCTTTGAAGTTAAAATCTTTAATTGAAATTTCTTTGCCAGGCGGTAATTTTAACAGAGGAATGTTTCCCCAGTTTTTTAGGTTCGTACTTCGGTACAAAAGTTTACCCGTGGAATCGAACACTTCCAAAAAGAATGAATCTTCGGTAATTGTCGTAAGCGCTTTTTCCTCAAGTTCTTTTTCGTCGGTGATGATTAAATGATTGTAAACGTAATTAAACGAATTCAAATAACGAGAAAGCTCGTGGCGAAGTCTTGTGTCGCTTTCAATATTTAAATAATAATTAAAAAAACCAATCAGGATAATGTTGAACAAGAGATGCAAGGTAATCATTAAGAGAGAAAATGAAAATGCGATGCGTAGGACGGACTGAGTTACCTTGAAATTTTTAATTTTATTCAGAAATAAAGAGATAGCCTTCACCGTAAATAGTTTTAATAAAATTATTGCAAGTAGCTTCTTCCAATTTTTTACGCAAGTTTTTAATTGTAACTTCAACAATATTTGTGTGCGGGTTAAAATTTATTCCCCACACATTTGCGCAAAGCTCGTCCTTGGAAACTATTACGCCTTTCTTTGAAATAAAATATTTCAAAAGTTCAAATTCCTTGTCTGTTAATTTAGTCTTTTTATCAGAAGAAACAATAACTCTATTAATTAAATCGAGGTTAAAATTTTCGCATTTAATGATGTTGGTTTCCTCTGCGGAGCGGCGCAGCACGGCATTAATTCGCGCAAGCACTTCCTCGAAAGAAAACGGCTTGGTGATGTAATCGTCGGCGCCGGCGTTCAAAGCTTCTACTTTGTTGGAAATATCAGAAAGCGCCGTAAGCAGAATGATTGGGGTTTTTACTCCGTTTTTGCGAATTGTTTTAAGAACCTCAAGCCCGTTTACCTTGGGCATTCGCCAGTCAAGCAAAATAACGTCGAACACAATTTCTCTTATTAACTCAAGGGCTTTTTCCCCGTCGAGAGCTATAATGGCATGGTGCCCTTCCTCGGCAAAGCTTTTTTTCAATGAATTGGCGATTTTTTTTTCGTCTTCTGCTATTAGAATTTCCATTCTATTTTCAAATATTTTTTTAATAAATACTTTTAATCTTCACTTGAATAATAAATTTAAAAGAATTCAGCAAAAATATTGTTAAATAATTATTAAAATTTATTTATTCTTTAAGCCCGCATTTTTATAATAGGTTTCTTTAAAAAAACTTAATAAATTGTTATAAAATAAAAAATTAAAAACTTTTAATAATTCTTTACTTTCCTAAATATTTTCCAATCTATATTTTTCTACTAACTATTTTAATTAAATAATAACC
>JALWSN010000420.1 GCA_027080245.1 Ignavibacteriales bacterium
GTGGATACTGCTGAAAGCCCGTTTTCGGATTTGCTCTCGGCTTTCGACGTTATTTAGGACAACAAAATTTCAGAGTTTAAATGAAATTAAAAGCTAAGAATCTTTTTTTCCTCGGGAAAGGCGGCGTTGGTAAATCTACCATATCAGCTTTAACCGCTTTGTTCCTTTCGAATCGAGGCTACAAAACTTTACTTGCCTCAATGGATCCCGCTCACAATCAATCCGATATTTTCGGATTGAGCTTTAACGAAAAAGCGGTTAAAGTTAAGTCAAACCTCTGGGCAAAAGAAGTCGATTTAAATTACTGGGTGAACAAATATTTGAAAGATGTGCATTTTCAAATTAAACGTTCTTATTCATATTTAACAGCTTTTAATCTAGAGAATTATTTCGACATTATTAAATATTCACCAGGAATTGAAGAATACGCATTACTGCTTGCTTACAGAGAAATTCGCGAAAAGTTCAAAGATACTGATTTTATTCTGTTCGACATGCCCCCAACGGCTTTGACCCTTAAATTTCTTGGGCTTCCGAGGCTTTCGCTCCTATGGTTAAAGAAGCTACTCGAGTTGCGTAATGTAATTATTGAAAAGAGAAAAATAATCACTAAAGTTAAGCTGGGTTCAAAAGAAATTGAGCGGGACAAAATTAAAAACAGGTTGGAGTTGCAAATTCAACAATACGAGAACGTCAAGAATGTTTTTGAGAATCCCGAAAAGACGGTTCTAAACGTGGTAATGAATCCCGACAAACTTTCATTTTCAGAGTCCGAATTGATTTTTAAAAACTTAAACGAAATGGGTTTCAAAACCGCAAATTTAATCATCAATAAAACGTTCGACGGGTTTGATTCGGCTGAGATTAAAAAAAATTTTGAGTTCGAGAAATTTCAACTTTTTCCCCAATATTCAAAGCCGTTACTCGGATTGGAAACGTTGCAAAATTATTTGGAGTTAGTAGAGAACATCGAAATCTATTGACAATGACAACGGAAATGAAAATAAGATTGCAAAAGACACTTGAGAAAGTCGTTGAACCCAGAAGCGGAGTTTCAATTCTCGATTTAAATATAATTGAGGGGATTAAATACAACGAACTCGTTAATAAATTTTTTATTTACATTAATCAAAAGGAAGCGTCCAAAACTACCGGAGTTGTTTTTAATTTTTTGGGGGAAAATTTAATAGAATCTTCCATCGATTCCGCTTTAAGGGATGAGTTTCCGGAAATTAGTGCCAGATATTACTATCTTTAACGGAAAAGCAATGACGGAAGAAATAAAAAACAAATTGGAAAAAATTTTAGACCAAGTAAGAGACCCTGAAAACGGCTTGTCCGTAAACCAGTTGGGATTAGTGGCCGGAATAAAGTTAAAAGAAGAGGCTAAAAGGTTCCAAGTTTACATGTATTCAATTGAAACGGCTAAAGCTTGTTGCGTAGTATTTCAATTAAACGCTTACGCCGCTATTGAACAAGCGTTGAAGGAAGCAATTGAAGGGGAATTTCCCGGTTACAAAGTTGTTTTCAGAAATCCGTGAAATATTTTGAAATTTTGAGAAGGGGTTCTTTTGTTTTTAGTCCTTGGTTCGTTATTGACTTGTGAATTAGCCGCAAATGCTGGAGTAAGAATTATGAATTATGAATGTTGAATTATGGATGAGGGAAAGGGGAAAAGGTTAAAAGGTAAAAAGTTCCCTGGGGTTCAAAGAAAACGAAAAATATTTAATGCTTAAAACTCGTTACTTAGATTTCCAAAAAGCCTACCAAATTCAAAACGAATCCCGATTATTCATTCCTGTATCCATGCCAAGTTCGACGAAGCCTGCAATCAAGTTCCAAATTTCAAATATTTCAAAAGTTTAAAATATTTTGACTAAAAAAACGAAGCTTTGATTGAAGATACTATTCATCCCAACCATCCCGCGTATAGGGGCAAATTCTGAAATTGGGTGAAGTTGCCTCGCCGAGCTAATTGCTTAAGACTTCCGTCGCCGAAAAGAAAATAAACAGTAAAAACTGCCGGAATTTGTGAAGAACGCTTCGTAGTTTATGTATTGGAAAAATAATTTTAAGAAGCGTATTTAAATTCCTCGATATTTTCCACAACCGTAAATTGTCCGACGAGTTCGTTTAATTCCATTGTCAATTCGTTTAGTTTAGTTGCAATTTCGGAAACCTGTTTAATGCCGGAAACTGATTCCTGGGACACATTGTCGATTGCTTCGATGCTTTTACTTATTTGCTGAGCTGTTGCGGATTCTTCTTCGCTGGCGGTAGCGAGCTGGGAAATCTCGTCGTCGACCTGGGTGGTAGCTTCCAAAATTTCTTCCAAGGCTTCAGCCACCTCGTCTATTTTAGCTCGTCCTTCCTCAACCGTCACGCTTGCTTGTTGCATATTTTCGTTTGCGTTCTGAGCGTCGAGTTGAATTATTTTAATTGTTTCCGCAATTTCTTTAGTGGCTTTTGTTGTCCGTTCCGCAAGTTTACGAACTTCGTCCGCTACAACTGCAAACCCTCTGCCTTGTTCTCCCGCTCTGGCGGCTTCGATAGCCGCATTCAGGGCGAGGAGGTTTGTTTGTTCGGCTATTTCGTCGATTACGTTTGCTATTTCTCCAATCTGGTCGGTCTTGCTTGAAAGTGAAGCGATTGCGCTTCCCACGCCTTGAGCCGCATGGACTATTTTGTCCATTTCCTCTTTTGTTTCGCTTACTTTGTTCACGCCGTTGTGCGCTCTCCGTCCGGCTTCTTTAGCCAGCTCGGCGGCTTTGTTAGCGTTTTGACTTGTTTCCAATATTGTGCGCGTCATTTCTTCAACAGCGCCGGCTACTTCGCTTGCCTGAGCGCTTTGTTCCGCCGCGCCCGCGCTTAATTGTTCCGTACCGAAAGTTATTTGATTGCTCGATGCGGCAGTTATTTCAACCAGCCGAATTACGTGCAAAATAACATCGCGCATTTTTGCTACGGCGGAATTAAATCCGTTAAACAATTTCGCTATTTCGTCGCCTTCACGTTCCGGTTTTACTTTAATCGAGAAATTTCCGCCGGCGAATTTTTCCATCGCTTGTAGCATTATTTGAGTGCTTCTTTGAAGATACTGACGTTCAATTTCTATTTGTCGGGATTTTTCTTCGGAAATTTTTTGAGCTTCCTGAGCTATTTTGGCTTTTTCTTCGGATTCATTGAGTGCTATTTTTATTTTTTCTTTCATTGCCCGTAGCGAGTCGACCAGAATTTTCAAATCGTTGTCTTTTGTTCTCAATTGGATGTCTTTCGCATAATCGCCGCCGGCAATGCTATTCGCCAAATCCTTAATTGCCACAACGGGTTTAACCATTGCTCTGTTAAAAACAAAATTTGCCAGGAAGAATAAGAAAATACCTATTACTAAAACGGCAATTAATTTCGAGCGCAAGGTGGAAACCAATGCCGCTTTATCTTTAGTAAGATTGTAAAATATTGTAATGTAACCGATGTTTTGATTTTTGTAATCAATAAGCGGGAAAGATTCCATTGCGTAGTTGCCTTGGTCCGCCTCGAAATATTTTATTTTTTCCGTACGGGGGAATTTTTTTGATTTGTCTAATAACTTGCTATTGCTGTAAGCGTAATAAACGATGTTACCCGTTACAATGTCCGTGGAAGCTTTCTTGAATCTTCTGGCTTTTTTAAATGCCGATTCTTTTATGCCTACGCCGTAGTCGACGCGAAGCAAATTCTTAAGGAAGTAAATAGTTTTGTCGATGCTTCCTCCGAATTCGACGCTGCCAACCAATTTACTTTTGTATTTAACCGGATAAACAACCCTTAAGCCCGGACCTCCTCGTCCGACTTCCAGTCCGACAATCGGCTTTCCCAATCTGTTTGCTTCAACGACCGTCTGCCTGAACGAAGACAAATCGTCCCCGAATTTGCTTGGTTTGTGCAGTCGCAAAAACGAGTGAGCTTGGGGAGTGTGAAATTGGAATTGCGCAATGTGGTAT